>CAJXKU010000113.1 GCA_913055945.1 uncultured Lentisphaerota bacterium
ACCGCCTTTAGGCGGTCTGCTGAATTCTTAAAGGCGGCGAGTCTCATACTGGGGTGTCCGGTGGCTACACCGGCGGTCAGGCTCGTATGCGGGTGGGCGTTGGTTATCCCGCTTTGCAAAAGGTGACCGCGATGTTATTTTTATCCGGAAGTTGTCCTGACGATGGAGTGGCGAACTTTTGGGTATCAGACACCGACTGCAGCTTAAAGAAAGGGGCCGTTTATGATCAGAAACGTATTTGCACAAGATGATAAAAGGTGTTGGTTTTTCGAGGGGTGCTTTCGTATAAATATTGCGGCTTTCGTGGTTCTCGTGCTGGCGGGATGTTCTGCGGCGGGGATAGCCAGAGCTCAAATAGAGTCTGTGGACATGAGTTCTTTTGATCTGATCTCTCCGAAGGATGGGGAAGTGATTACCCACACACGGGCACCGACACTGACCTGGGAACGGTCTTACGCAGAAGATGTGGTGTTGGAGGAGAAATTGGCTGACAAGCCCTCGGGAAAGCTTCGTTGGGACGCGCATTACCAGGCCGATAAACAGGCGCTCCGATTGACAGAAGAAAACCGTTACCAGTCGGGAGCGCTGGCGTATGAAATGAATCCCGGGCCTCGCTTCGTGGTGCAGTTTGATCTCTGGGTTATGAAAGAGAAGGCTCCCGGCACGCGGAATGGTGGTCGGTCTTACTTTTTTGTCTACAATGAGGAAACGCCCAATGTCCCCAGTAAGTCGACCGGAGGTTATACGATTGTTTTCGACAATTACAGCAACAAAATCCGGCTCGTCTGGAACGGCGAAGACATAGCTTCTGTTTCCGAAGACGGTTTTTCCGATAGTTCATGGCATGATGTGGTAATATTGATGGCCGACCGGCAGATAGCACTCTATCTGGATGGAGAGGAAAAACTTAGGTATACTGATGAAGAACGGCGTAAGAGCGGAAACGTTATGGGGTTCGGGGGGAGAAACGGCGGGTCGTATTCTGTACAGCGGGTACGGAATATGAAGGTGACGAGGCTGGCTCCTGTCGAGCACTATGAGATATTTGTTGACGACGCGAAAGTGGACACCGTGGAAGCCACGCCGGATGATGATCCGTTTTACGGTGTGGATACACTGGGTCCAGCGGGCTATGAAGTGAAGCCTGCTTCTCGCGGTGAGCGTTCTGAGCATAAAGTGACTGCGGGGGCTACCAGATATAAAATTGACCCTGTTTCTTACGGTGAGCATTCGTGGCATGTAGTGTCGGTAACAGAAGATGGTGACAGAACCAGGAGTGAGCAGAAAAGAAGCATGTCGATACGCAGAGGCGTGAGTATGGCGCTGGCGGGGGAAGTTCAGGATGATCAACCGCAGTCTTTACAGGAAACGTTTACCACGTGGAAAAAGAATCTCCATTATCCGCATTTTGAATTCACGTTCCATGTGGGCAATTTTGTGGCCAGTGGAGATTCGGATAAATCCCCGACGGAGAGTGTGATCGAAGAATCCGTGGCCGTCCACGCCGGTGACCGGATCTGTTTCTCAGGACAGACGATCGGGAGTCATGACGTGAGTGATTGGGAAGAACGTGCGGATCAGCCTCATAAGGGGCTGGAGAGTGTGATGCAGGAGATCGGTATGTCATCCAGGACGTTTGCCTTTGAATACGATAACGTTCTGTTTGTCAATCTGGGGGTTTCAGGCGGTCCCGGGCGGATGTCAAAGGAGACGGTGGCCTGGCTTTTCAGTCTTGCCGCTCGTTTTCCTGAAAAGCCGACCGTGATTTTTTCCCATGCTGCAGGCACCAATCGTGTTGGGGAAGAAAACGCCAGTCACGCGTTTTTTACCAAAGAACGCGAGGATGTGCCGGCCTTTTGGAAAGGATTTTTGTCGCAGGATCAGATCGTAGGGTGGTTCCATGGTATAGGGGCTGACACGGCTGACGAAGCGCTTGGAAAACATTATGGCGTCGTTTACGGCAATATGGTGCAAGCTGCAATTCCGACTTTCTGGTGGGCCGACGGTGAGAAGAAAGGACGTTCGGCCTACGTTCAGATTACCGAGGACGCGATCCATACGATGATCTGGGACGAAAAGAGGGATGAGATGGTTGCGAAGCAGGTTGAGGCCGGGTATGACCTGGATGTGAAGGAGGAAGGATTCGGGGCTATTTTTATGCCAAAATTTGTGCAGGATGGGGAAAAGTGGGAATACACAAATTACTTCGGGGCGCAGGAGGTGAGCCTGAATCTGATCGGTACGGCGGTTAACGACTTGGCATACAATAACTATTTCAGTAAGTTCATCCAGAATGAGACATATTCATTGGGCAACCCGGGTTACAATGGAGAAGCCCAGGAAAAGGGGCGAGCGGAGTTTGACAAAGGAGAGAGTCTGCGGCTGGTGGAGCAGGATGACGGGATCGGCGTTGAAGATCCGGCCTCTTCATGGATCAAAGTGATTCCCGGCAAAAAGTACGAAATGTCGATGTGGTTAAAAGGGTATACGGCTGAGAAGGACGTGATGGACGTTACGATACGGTACAGTGAGGGTAGCGTATCCTCCTTTGCGTCAGAGGAAAAATTGTTCTCAGGGGTGGATGTGGGGAATGAGTATCAGAAGTACACTGTACAGTTCACGGCCCCCTCTAATTCGGATTTGTGGCGTGCTCAGTTGGTATGGCGGATGTCAGGTGAAAACCGCGTCAGTATGGACCGATATGAAGTGAAGAGAGTCGGCACGGGAAAAACCAGGAACTTTGGGGTGCTGTTTAACGGGGAAGAATTTTATAAGGAGAAAGTTCTCGGGCATAATGAGATGGTTTCTTTCGACATTGATCCGGCACTCGTGGACCGGTTTACGCCGATCGGTGCCGCGATTTCGGGAAATAAAGTGGGCATCCTGGAAATTGAGTACAGAAAACCCGTGGTTTATAGCCAGCATGCCGCGGTAGGTATCGAAGAGGTGAGCGATGATCAGCTCAAGGTTAAATTGTCGAGGGTTGCTGAATACAATGAAGAAACCAGATACTTTCCGCTCTGTGATATAGCGGAAACCTCTGTGCCTGTGCGCGATGAATACAGGCGTGTTTTCTATGAAATACCGAATACCGTATTTGTCTTTTCGGGAGACGGAGGGGTTATTGAAAAGACGTTTACAGTTTCCCAATAGGTTGGAGACATAAGGATACGGTGTAACATTCGGAGTTTCTGAGAGGCGGATGTCAGATTGCGCCGTACAGTGCCATTCTGTTTCAAACCCGGAGCGATGCCTGCCGGTTGCTGATTTACCGGCGCCTCGTAACAATGAAAACAAGAATAATCGTCACGACCAGCAGAAAAAGCACTTCTCCCTGACCGAAAAGGATGGCCGGTTCAAGTATTGCCTCGGTTGAATGCATGGGGACTTTGTCCTTTATCTTGGCACGGAAAGAATCCCTGGCCCCGGCGTGGGCGGGTGCGTTATCTAATTTGTCCGAAACGGAGATTTTGAGTAAGATAACACTCATAGCTCGTTGTGGAATACTGGGCTTGGCCGGGCTATCACGGAACCTGAGCTCTACTACATCCTTAATCTTAATCGCAGTCTTAATCGTTGGGTGTATTATCTTAGAAAACCCTCGAGCGTTTGGCGAGACACACCATATAGGCGCGCAATGTGAATGTACAGGATGAAGAATTCAGGCTGCGCGAAACGGCATGGTTGCAACAACCGAGTGGTGAACTATGTTTCCCTGTGATATTGAGACCATTGGAATAACGAAAATTGGCCATAACAAAAACTTTGGGAGATCTTAGGCTATGGGATCCACGAAAAAATGGCGTAAGCGAAAAATTTCCAAGCACAAACGCCGGAAGCAACTCAAGCAGGATCGGCACAAAAACAAGTGATGTTTGCATTGCAAGGTGCACCTTGATGTATGAATTCTTTTCCGGTCAGGGTATTTTTAGCAACGTTCTGGCTGCTGCCGATTCAGGAGGCGTTGTCGTTTTCTTTTCCGTTTTCCGGGAAAAGCGATAAAACGGCTGTAAGGCTTAAGCTTCCGCCTGAAGCTGAACAACGAAGCGATGCACTCACGCATTTTGCCTGGGGATTATACCTTCAGCAACAGAATCCTGAAAATACCGAAAACTATATCGACGAGTTCCGCAAGGCATTAGAGATTCTGCCTTCCTCGGAACCGGTGCTGAGGGCCTTTTCCGCCCCACTGCTGGCGCGGGAGGAGTACCAGCAACTTATTGATCAGCTCCAGCCTATTGCAAAGCGCAACCCGGAGATTACGCGTCTGCAGCTGTTGTTGACCGAAGCGCTCAAAAAGCAGGGCGATGTCGAAGCTGCGGTTGCGCATCTGAAGAATGTATTAAGGAAACGATCGAGTGCCTCCCCCGGCATTGTCCGCCAGCTCGCCTCCTATTACTGGGAGCAGGAAGAGTACGAGAAAGCATTAAAAGTTTATCGCCGAAGGTTGCGGAGGCGGACAGCCGAAGACAACGTTCGGTTATGGCTCTCGGCGGCCCGTTTTCACTACTCGCGGCTGCGGCAGATCGAAAAGGAAGATCCGGAAGATGCGCCGCACGAGGTTGCGTGGTATGAGGACCGTGCTCGGCGGCAGGCTCGGCATGCGGCGCGGTTAGTCAAAGAACAGGAAGAAATTGATCTGAAGGGGGATCGATTGCTGGAACTTTCGCAGCTGCTTCAGGAAAGTGGAGAGTGGAAAATTCTTGCCTCTCTTGGTCAATTACCCCTTCAGCAGTACAAAGACAATATACGGGGGCGGTTGTATCTTTTCTGCACCGAAGCATTCCTCCAACTGGAAAACTCCTCACAGGCGGTCGCATACCTGCAGAAAATCAATGATCTGAACAACGTTTCCCGGCGTGTGCGCTATCGACAGGCGAGTCTTTATGTTCGGGCCAATCACCCCCGGAAGGCAATCGATCTATACAAAGACCAACTGTCTGAAGCCACAGACAAAGACCCCATCCTTATGACGTTGGCCCGACTTCATCTGCAGATTGAGAAGCCGGAAAAGGCCCGGGAATTTGCGAACGCCTGCACGGGTGTACCTGTACATAAACACTACCTGATCAGTCGCTCTTATCGGCAGCAGAAAAAATATCGACAAGCACTGGATGAATTGCGGAAAGTCCGAAAAGCGGCAGAGAACTCCGATAAGGATAAACAGGACGAATCTATATCGGAGGTTGTGGACGCATATTTTTATATGTACTATGCGACGCTTGCGGAGAAACTGGGCAACATCAAACTGGCTTTAAAGAAAGCGTACAAGGCCAGGGAAAAAGCGCCGGATGATCCCGTGACAGCAAATTTCCTGGGCTATCTCCTTGCAGATCATAACAGGCAGTTGGACAAGGCCGCTGAGCTAATCAGGGAAGCTGTGTCAGCGGAGCCGGAGAATGCGGCGTATACAGACAGTCTGGCGTGGGTTCATTACCGCAAGGGCCATAATGAAGCCGCTTTGCGGAATATCCTGAAAGCTCTGCGATTGAGCCGTGGCCGGCGGGACGCGGTCATTCTGCATCACGCCGGGGACATCTGCCTCACCCGGGACCTTGATATTCTTGCCGAGTGCTATTTGTGGCAGGCCCTGAACGGCGAGCCTGAAGATCCGGAAGCAATAAAGGGCAAACTGGAAAAACTTGGAGCCGAAACCGGGGCAGAATAGGGTGGCCTTTTCGCTGCAATACTCACACAAAAGGGTCTTATTAACCACCAAAAATCTAGTGTGGTGTATTCCAAATGCGTTTACAGAATGTGGCGCTATTTTACTAAGGCGGCGGGCAGATAGTGTCATAATACGAGTGGGAAAGGCGAAAAAGCGGACGATGATGGTTCGAAACAACGTTCGAGACAACGTGCGGGACAAGGTTCGGGACAAGGTTCGGGACAAGGTTCGAGACAAGGTTCGGGACAAAGTTACAAGGGGCATTTCGCAATTTTCTTACCCCGCAAGGCAAATGACAAACCGTGCAACGTATAAGCTATGTTTCCGCACTTCTGCCCTTTGTTTAAACGGTTATCAGCGATGATTTCGTCAAGGCAATTCGGCTACACCACACTGGCCGGTACCGAATAAACTGTTAGTTCTGGCGGTGTACGTCAATCCTGCGAGCTGTAAGCCTCCAGAAAATCCACAAGAATGTCCTCGTAGCCTTTCATCCCGGTAAGTTCCGCCGCCTCGTGTTCTCCATGTTCATCTGTGCCGGGGATTCCGAGAATAGCCACCGGCACGCCGCATTGCGCAAAATGGCGTGCGTCGGTGGCCCCGTTCATTTTCTGCATGGGGATATTTCTACCTAAACGCTTTTCCATACACCCGCGAAGATTCTGAAGAATGGCGGTGTTTTCGTCGAAGACCACCGGCTCACTGTGCATCTGAACTTCGGGCGTTAGACCGGATACCTCCTGGATACGTTTCAGGATACGCTCGTACTGGCCTCGTTCGGTGTATCGGATATTTACTGTCATTACCGCTTCATCCGGCACTTTGTTGTGAACGCCCCCGCTGCGACATTCCACCGCTGCCATTGTGTCCTGCCATTGATCGTCAGCAGTTGCCTGACCGAAAAGTTTTTTTATGTTCACGTAACCTTCGATCAGGTTATCAAGCGCATTGGTGCCGTGCCAAGGCTCAGCAGCATGGCACGATGTGCCTGATGCGCGAAGAGTCAGTGTTAAAACTCCCTTCTGCGCAATCGTCAATGCGTATCCTTTCCCGTCCATCACGCAAATCATTTTATTCGCGGTGTATCCTTTCTCCACCATTTCTCTGGTTGTCTGCCCTCCGGCCTCCTCGTCGGTAGAAAACACAGCCCCTGCATCAGCGGTTTCTCGAACGCGCGTCAAAACTGCGGCGATTACGGCGCTGTTTCCCAAACAGTCCGCTGCTCCCCTGGCGTAGAGCCAACCATTTTCAGTTTTCGGCTCAAAAGCATCCGGCTCTTCTGCAGGAACCACATCAAGATGTGCGTTGAACAGGATTTCCGGTCTTTTCTTTTCTGTCGTGCTTGCAAACAGCACGTCCCGTCCGCGGAAGCGTTCGAGTTCCACGTAAAGCTGGTGTTCTTCCAGATAATTTTTTAGTAAAGCAGTTGCGGCATTGACAGCATCCAGATCTCGGGTAACGGGTTGGCACCGGATGAATTCGGAAAGAAGCTCTTGTGAAGTGTTCATGGTTTTGCCTTTTTGTGTTTCCGTATAGCAAATTACGATTCGGCTTGGAATATAAGTTGCGGAGCATTCGATCAATCGTTTCGATAGATAATCGTGGATACGCTACTACAGTATGTGAGAAACTATAGTTTCCAAGATCTTCAGTTTGTTGGTAAGATGGTAAGGAACGAGGAAACAGAGACGTTGACCATGAGTGATAGTTCCAGCGAGACGGTAACTTCCCCCTGCCGGGTGTTGGTTGTCGACGATGACGACAGCGTACGGGAATTATTAACGCAGACATTAACTACTACCGGGCTTGAAGTGGAATCTGTGGCCAGTGGCCGGGAAGGTTTATTACTGTTGGCCCAGAGCGACTTCGATGTTCTGCTTGTAGATATTAAGATGCCCCGCATGGACGGTGCTACCTTCATCGAGGAGGCTATGAAAATTTGGCCATGGTTAGGGGTGGTTGTGCTGACCGGCTATCCGGAAGATCCGCAGACGCAACGGGCGAAACAGCTTGGTGTGAGTCGCTTTTTTGAAAAGCCTTTGGGGTCTCAGCCGATTGCACAAGCCGTTCGGGAAGCGGCGGAAGAGAAAAGAGAAAGCCTGCGCCAGTCGTCTCCGGTTCTGTACGGCAGAGAACACGCACAGCTACGCGTATTTGAACAACTTACTCAGAGTATACTCAAATCCCGGTCTCTTGTGGACGGCTTACAACAGCTTGCCGAGGGGGTGGGGGAAGCCCTGCCGTGCGATGTCGTCTGTATCCTGGATATGCAGGTTGACCCTCCGCTGATGCTGTTGCGTTTGCACAAAACCGTTTCTCAGGCCTTCGTTGACAGTTTCAGAGAAGAATTGATTTCGCACTACGAAACGCTTTCCGGCGAGACATTGGAGCCTGAAGCGGTGAATCTGCAGGTGGAGGGATGCGAAGTTGATGCCGCCGGCGCGGAGAATATACAGAAGACGTTTGTGATGCCTCTGACATCCGATAGTACGATAGGGGCGATCCTGGCGTTCGGCTCATTCACGCAGGAATCCTACGAGGTCGCTGATATGGCTTTGATGTATCGGGCGGCAAACCATCTTTCCACTGTATTCACCGCCCTTGCGCGGATGCGGGAACTGGCCATCCATGACAGTCTGACCGGTATTTATAATCGCAGATTTGTGGAAGAGAACCTGTTTAACGCTATCGAGAGCACAAAACGTTATCGGGGCAACATTTCTGTCATTATTATTGATCTTGACGATTTCAAGTTTGTGAATGATAGTCATGGGCATTTTGTGGGAGACAAAGTCCTGCAGGAGTTTGCCCGGATGCTGCAGTCGACGACGCGGCGGTCTGACATTATCGGACGTTACGGAGGCGACGAATTTGTCGTAATGGTTCAGGAAGGGGATATCACTGCTGCCGAAGAATTGGCCCAACGGATTGCGAGCGCGACGCGCAGTATGACTTTCTGCAGGAATACGTGTCCGCTACAACTTCATATTTCTGCGGGAATTGCTGAATTGACCGAAGAAATGCTTGAAATTCAAGATCCTCGGGATCAATTGTTAGCGAACGCTGACCAGGCCCTTTATATGGCGAAATGGGGAGGCCGTAACTGCGTGCGTGTGTGGGAACCTGACAAAGCAGCGACGTCAAGCACTGATACAAAGGCGTCAATTTTACAAGAACCTACAAGGGGACTGCGTTTACCGGAATTAAGTTACCGGATCATGGTGATCGATGATGAACCTTCTATCCGGGAATTGCTTCAGACCTTTTTGCACAAAGAGGGATACGAAGTACGGTGCAAACCTTCCGGCGAAGAAGCGTTGGCGGAGCTGGAGGAGAACCTGTCCTCTTACGACGTGGTGCTGATCGACATCAATATGCCGGGCATGAGCGGTCTTGACTTACTGGAAAAATTACAAAAGCAGGATGATTCTGTTCTGAAAATCATCGTGACGGGGCAGGCCACCACCGATCATGCTTTAAAAAGCTTGAGGCACGGTGCCTACGACTTCGTCGAAAAGCCCATCAACCTGAAGCAGCTTTCAAACGTGGTCGACAGGGCGTTGAATTATCGTAAGCTTCTGTTGGAGAACAAACATTACCACCTTCACCTGGAAGACATTGTACGGAAACAAGGTGCTGAGCTCAGCCGATCATTCAGCGAGTTGGAAAAGTCTTATGAATTCACGCTTGAGGCGTTGGTGCGGATGCTGGATGCACGTGAACGCGACTCCGGCGAGCACAGTATCCGCATCCGGAAACTCAGCACAGTGCTTGGAGAACAGATGGAACTATCCGAGGACGAACTCAATGTGCTCTCACATGGTGCACTTCTCCATGATATCGGCAAAATCGGTATACCCGACCGAATCCTTTTAAAACCGGCCCCACTCGAGGAAGAGGAGTGGGAGGTTATGAAACAGCATCCGCAGATTGGTTTCGATATTCTGCGTTCCTCGCCTTGGCTGACTGACGCGGCAGAAATCGTCTATTCGCATCAGGAGCACTACGACGGGTCGGGTTACCCTGAAGGGCTCAAAGGGGAAGAAATATGCTTGGGCGCCAGGATTTTCGCTGTAGCCGACGCTTATGACGCAATGCGCGCCGATCGGGTTTACCGTAATGCCTTGCCTGCGGAAAAAGCGGCACAGGAAATCAGAACGCATCGTGGCACCCAATTCGATCCGAACGTTGTAGATGCATTTGAATTATGTCAACCATATCTGGAAGAAATTATACATGCCCACCAGGAAGGAGATCAAAGAA
>CAJXKU010000114.1 GCA_913055945.1 uncultured Lentisphaerota bacterium
TTTTCTGTGGACGTGTCGGAGCTGGAGGTGTCACGCGGAGATTCAGTACGGTTACGTGTCTGGGCTGAGGACAACGGACCTCAGGCGAACGAGCGCAGAGGCTATTCGAACGTCTTCAAGGTAGAACTCTCGGGCGAAGATGATGAGAAGAAGAACATCCCGGAAACGGCGCGAAAAGCGATCCTTGCTTTGTTGGAAAAGCAGAAGCAGAACCTTGCCGATACACGCGGTTTGCTTAAGCAGCACGAAGCCGGCCGGAAGGAGGTCTCCTCCGCGCAGATCGAACGGGTTCTGGCCGTCCAGAGAGAGATCCGAACGGAGGCCGAACATATTCTTAACCGATTCAGTGACCGTGACCTCGGTGAGGTGGCCAACGTGCTTGCAGGGCTCCTGGATAACGAAATGTTGCGCGCTGTCACCGCATTGCAGGGTGTGGTCGGGGCAGAGAGTGCTGATGAGCGCCGTTTATTGCTTGAAAAGGCCGTTGAACGGCAAGTGGAGATTGTGGCAGCGTTGGAGAGAATGCCTCAGCTGTTTGAACAGGAAGAGCAGTATCTGCAGAGAGTGGAACTTTTTGAACAACTGAAGAATTTGGTCAAAGGCCAGCGGAAAAATGTTAAGGAAACTGAAAAGCTCCAGGATGCTGGACCGCCGTCAGAGGTAAACGTCGTGCCTCTTGTCCAGCGGCAGGATCGTCTGGGTAATGATCTGATTGCCTTTAAGAGTCTTTGCAGCCGGACCATAAGCATGGACACTGAGGATGATTTTGTTGAACAGGTTCGAAAGGCTTACGACGTGATTAAGGAAGGGAATACGTATGTGCAGATGCTTGAAGCAGCCGAAAAACTGGACGAAGAGGAACTCCGGGCGGCATTGGAAGAGCAGAAGCCGGTGCTGGAATGTTTGAAAAAAGCATTTGAGATCCTGAATAAATGGCGTATAGACAACGCGCGGGAGACGGTGGCTGAACTCGGGAAAACGCTGGAGAACACTGAAGACGAATTAGAAAAAATGAAGGAAGCCCAGGGGAAGATTGCAGAAGCGGTACGCAACCTGGAGTCCCGCGATATTCCGGAGGATCAAAAGAACAAGAAACTGGAGGAACTTGCGGCAGAACAGGAAGAGATGAAGGATATGCTTGAAGAACTCTCCCAGGATCTTTCACAGTTTCCGGAGTTGCCGACGTGTAATGAACTGAACAGCAAAATGCATGAGATTTACGAAGCCGTGGAACAGGCAATTGACAGCAAGGACGCACCTGCGCGCGAAATAGCTGTACAGAAGGAGGACGCAGTGCTTGAGGCCATAAAAAATACTGAAGAGCGGATGGAGGATCTTGAGATGTGGCTCCCGGACAAGCCGGATAATACAGCGTGGAAAATGGAGAGTTTTGATACGAGCGAGTTCCCGGATATTCCGCTTACCGAGCTTCCTGAGGAGCTTCAGGATATGGTGGGAGAATTGTTGGAGCAGTCAGAATCGGTCGCTCAGAAATCTGAAGATGCTACGGGCAATAACATCATGGCTGATATGAAGGCGGGGTGGGCAGTGAGTGATGGACCGATGCCCTCTTTTGCCGCCAAAGGGAAGTCCGGCAATACCCGCCCCAACGACAATGAGATGACCGGTCGCAGCGGTGCAGGGAGGGAAGGGCAGTCTACAGGTGAGTTGGTGGAAGATCATGTCAAAGGATTGGAAGGGACAAAGACCCATCCCCGAAAGACCCGGGATCCTTTACAGAAGGGGATGGTGACCGAAGACGAAGATTCCAAGCTGGATGCCCGTAGCACCGGCGGCGGAAAGCTCGGAGGTCAGTCTGAAACGACCGGCATGTTTGGAAAAGCACCCCGGCGGGATTTACATATGCCGGAACACGGCCGAATCAGAAAACCGTTACGCAAAGAAACAGAGGCGTTGTTTACGAAAGCGCGCCTGCTCTATATGGATTCGGGAGAGCTGGGCAAAGCTGTCCGGAATATGCAGGATCTGGAGGAAGCGCCGGAGCTCAAATCCTTTGGTCTGCATCAGAAAGTACTGCGTCGACTCAGAAACACCTCATCGAATCTGGAATCCGGGGCTGCTCTATCTCTGCCGACGGCTGCGCTGGACGCTCGTACGTCGGGGGACGCGGCTGAGAATATAGATATCAGCGAGATACCGGAGAAGTACCGGCAAACGGTGAACGAGTATTACCAGAGTCTGGAATAATCGCGCAGTTCTAAGATCTCGTGGCCATGGGCGAGCGGATATGTGGGTGCTTATCGACCTTATGGCCAGGGTATTATAGGGGATCTTCCACCGGCTGAAGATCATAACACCTGCAAAGATAAAAGGATAAGGAACCCTGGAAGCCTTCTATGGTCACGGAAAATTCAGGATTGGCTATCTTTTCTGGTTGTATACAGCGCATTTTCTCTCGAAGATGCGTTGCAGTTGGGGATAACGGACCTGTTCTGTTTATTCCCGGCGTTCAGCTTGTCATCAAAATCGCGGTACGAGCGTGAGTTTTCGGTACCAGTGCCTGCAGTTTCACTGATCGCGAAGCCACTCAATAGGGCCGGGGTTGTAAAAATTCCGAGACGTCAGTCCCATGGTGCTATTTGATCAGCCGCCGCTTGAGGAAAAGCCAGGCGATAAACAGTGACCCCAGAATCTTGAAGACAAGGGCGACCGGATCATCGGCGGCGTAGGGCAGCGTTGCGGTATCGTCCATCTTCGTGCCCAATGCGAGAAAATTGATAAATTTGTTGACAAAAAGATTGGTGAAGAACCAGAACACTAGTATTGCACCTGCACAGCTCAGAATTACAACAAAATTCTCCCCTATCCAGAAGCCGAGTTTTTCTGCGGGTGTCCATTCATGAGCTTTACCGAGGGTGCGACGCATAAAAATCCCTCCTGACACAGCGGCGCCATTCAACGAAGAAACCGAAACGACGAAATGTTTAATGGAAACATATTGTACACAAGGCCACTGGCAACGTATATTACGCAAATATATCGCGTAGATTAACGTGGCGCCGGCGATATATAACTATCTAAACTATAAAAATAGCTTTTAATATGCGGAAGGCAAAATTCAGATCAAGGAGATGAAGAGATGAGGTATTATACCGAACAGCACGAATGGGTGGAGTACTCCGGCGGCAATGTTACGATCGGAATCACAGCGTATGCGGCTAACGAACTGGGCGATATCACTTTTGTGGAGCTCCCCGAAGCAGGAGACACCTTTGAGAAAGGAGGCGTGTTGTGTGTCATCGAGTCTGTGAAGGCCGCTTCCGATGTGTATGCCCCGGTAAAAGGGGAGGTTGATGAAGTGAACAGTGACCTTGAGGATCAGCCCGAGTTGATCAATGAATCCCCCGAGGAAAAGGGGTGGCTCTGTAAGTTGAAGAATGCGGATGAGTCAATGCTTGAAGGCCTTATGACGGCCGAGAGTTACAAGTCATTTATAGGTGAAGGCTGACGGCGCGGTCAACGGGCATGCATGCCCCCGGGGGGTGCAGATACTTTTGTGAAAAATGAGAGAAATATCTTTTCAAAAAACGTAAATAGAGGGTGAAGCTTTATGAAACGGACCTATCAACCGTCAAAGGTTTCGAGAAAACGGAAGTTTGGTTTTCGCGCAAGGATGGCTACCCGACGTGGGCGGGATGTAATCCGCAGGCGTCGTAAAAAGGGGCGGAAGAAGCTTTCCTGCTGACCTGAAGGGGTCAACCTGCAGTTTTTCAACGTATTGTCTCCTGCGTGAGGACGTAGAGAGAGCGTAGCGGAAGTCTGAGCCTGTGCGATGTAGAAGATAGCGCTGTTTCGGGTCCGGGAAGCGTAACCAGGAATATGGGATAAGATAGCATCGGTAGACGTCACCCTTTTTTCAAACCGCGCCGCCTGCAGAAACAGGATGAATTTGATTTTGTCCGACAAGAGGGGAGAACTTATGCAGGACGATATTGTGTCCTGCGGGTTGCTCCTTCGGCTGACGGAAATGCCCGCCTTGCTGTCGTAACCTCCCGGCGGTATAGCAACAAAGCGGTAGTACGGAACCGCGCGCGCCGACTTCTGCGTCAGGTTTACAGAGATCTATCGGTCGAGTTCCGCCCAGCGTGGATGCTTCTTATCCCGAGGTCCGCGATGAAAAAGGCGAAGTATGAAGACGTTCGCAGAGATTTTGTGGCTGTAGCCAGGGACGCTGGGCTGTTTTCCCGTGAAAACCGGAAAACGGGGGGTTGAACGCTATGCAGTGCCTGAAAACCCTGGTAACGGTTCGGAATTGTTTTTGCAGGGCTGTGTTCTGGTTTTACCGCAACGGCGTCTCCCCCTTTTTACCTGCGTCATGTCGTTTTCAGCCTACGTGCTCAGCGTACGCGCGTGAAGCCGTTTTAAAATTCGGATTGTTGAAAGGGATGCTTTTGGCCATAGAACGGCTTATGCGTTGTCATCCGTTCTACAGGGGGCCTGTGGTTGACCCGGTGCCGGAGAAGCGAATACAATCCTTCAGCGAATCTACGAAAGAACACGAGAATGGATAAGAAGGGCGTAATCGGTATAATTTTTTGCGTAGTGCTGCTGATTCTGTGGCAGCCGTTAATGGTGCATTTGGGCGTAATAGAAAAAACACCGTCCAAAGATGGTGTTGACGAACGTCCACAGGAAGAGACTGCGGATGAGGAGGATTCAGCTTCCCGCGACACGCCGAATAAAGAGGAAACGGGAACCGGGGAAAGCCTGGATCCGGATGATGGGGGCGATTCACGAAAACAAGGCGGTCAAGTATCGAAGGGGGACAGTCCTTCGGTCGAGCCTTCTCCAGGGGATTTTCCCGCCTTCGCAAGGAGCACTGCGTCGCTCGATGCCGATGATGAGAAGTTGCGCTCCGGTGACTACCTGACGGCGTATTTTGATAGACACAAAGGCGGGATTATGGGGACGGTTCTGAAAAAGTATTGGGAACCGGAGAGCGGAGAAAAGGATGAAGGGGAGCGAAAGCATGTACGACTTGGGACCGGCGGATTTCCATACTGTCGACTAATAGCGGGGGAAAACGGTTATGAACTCGGAAGCGGTACGCTGAGGAAGACAGATGAGGGAGATGCGGTCATCTTGAAGCGACGGGCGAAGAATAGTGCGTTGGTGGTCATTGAAAAATGGAAGTTGAAATCAGAAAAACCTTACAGGTTGGCTTATACCGTAACGTTTCGGAATCAGGGTGACGCCGAGGTGAATATCGGCGACTACGTGGTTGCGGCGGGTGATATGCGGCCTGTCAAGACGGGGGGGCGGAGTAAACTTGCGGGGGTGGGGTTAAATGAGTTGACGGCAGATGTGGCTTTCGTGGACACCGAGCGGCCGGTATCTTACAGTGGAGGAGACGTGCGGAGCGCCGGCATTGATAAACGCCGGGAACTGGCCACACGTGAGTTTCAATGGATTGCGCTCCACAACAAATATTTTCTCTATTTTTTACAGCGAAAAGACGGTTCTCTGCCGGGGTTCAGGCTGCATTCCCGAAAACCTGAAGACGGGCCGAAGACATTGGCTGCGCAAGTCGCATTGCCTGCGAGGAAGCTGGCTCCCCGTCAAGATACCACCTTGACCTTCAATGCTTACGCTGGGCCGAAAAAGTTAAATTATCTCAACGAGACCGCCCAGAATCTTGACCAGGTGATGAATCTCGATCTTTTCCTTTTCTTTCATGCCTCCTGGATGCAATGGATTACTGAACCGATTCTCAGATCCCTGCTGGCCATCAATGACTTTCTGGGCCACAAGTGGGGCTACGGTTTTGCGATCATCGTCATCACAATTGTCATCAAAACTCTTTTCTGGCCATTGACCCACCGCAGCACAGTGTCGATGCGGAAGATGCAGAAAATCCAGCCGCTCATCAAAGAGCTTCGGGAAAAATATAAAGATGAGCCTCAGAAGATGCAGCAGAAGACCATGGAATTATACCGGGAACATAAAGTGAATCCGGCAGGTGGTTGTCTTCCCATCTTTTTCCAACTTCCGGTTTTTTTCGCTTTGTTTAATACCTTGCGCAACGCTGTTGAGTTGCGTCAGGCAGCGTTTTTGTGGGTTCACGATCTGTCAATGCCGGACACCGTGTTTCAAATTCCACTGTTTTTCGAACTACCGATGATCGGGGCTTTTCTGCCTATCCGTCCGCTTGCAATTTTTATGGCGGTGACCATGTTTTTCCAGCAGCGGATTATGAGCTCGGGTGATCCGCAGCAGAAGAAAATGATGACTTTCATGACCATAGGTTTCTTCTTTGTCTTTTATACAATGCCGGCCGGGCTTACGCTGTATTGGAGTACAAATCAGACGATCACGATTTTTCAGAATCTGATCAGCCATCGTATTCTGGGCGCGCGTGAAGAAGACTAAAGAAAACCATCCCGCCAAAACGTTTGTTTTTGTCTTTTGGCGAAAAATAGCTATGTTTCTGAATATATAAGTGCTGTTGAACTATAGACTGCGTGGGTTGGTTATATTTAAGCTGATGGCGCGTGCAGTCTACATGAATAATTTCATTTAAGTATAAACGAAAAAGAGGTGTGTTTGAATGATGAAGGATCACGAAAATCTGTGTCGCGAATGTCTGCTGAAAATGATCCAGTTTTTGGGGTTTTCGGCGGATGTGGAGGTCCAGAGCGAAGAGCGGTCTTTGGTTGCCCATATTAAGACGGAAGAAACGGCTCGTCTTATCGGCCGCCGTGGTAGACACCTGGAAAATCTGGAAATGCTGTTGAACCGTTTATTAAAGCAGCAGGATGCAGAGTTTCCGCCGGTGGCTATTGACATTGACGGCTACCGGCGTAAGAAGCGGGGGCGTGGCGCAAACAGTGAAGACCAGCCAGACGAAGAGGAAATCAAGCAGTTGGCCTCCGAAACGGCCGAAGAAGTCAGGCGCTGGGGGGAGTCGAGGACGCTCGGGCCGTACAAAAGCGGGGCGCGACGGATTATTCACCAGGCTTTGAATCAGGATCCTGAAGTGACGACGAGCAGTGGAGAGGAAAGTTCTTCCGGTGACGGCAAGTACGTGGAAATCAGGTTGCAGAGTGAGCAAGACGTCTCAGAAGAACCTTATGAAAACTAACAGCAGCTTGGGGAATTGGCATGGGTCGAATCAGCTCCGCAATTGAAAATTTCATGGAGGCACAGGGATACGAAGCATTGACCTTCGGTGATGTAAGCCTGGAGACCGGATACGCCGACTTTATGCCGGACCAGGGCGATTTGTCGTCAATGCTTACCCGCAACATTCCGATGCATGTTCCGTTTATATCCGCAGCTATGGATACGGTCACAGAAAGCCGGATGGCTATCGCGATGGCCTCCCTTGGCGGAATCGGAGTTATTCACAAGAACTTATCGGCGGCCGAGCAGGCAACGGAAGTTTCGCGCGTGAAACGGTATCTTCACGGATTGATCAGTGATCCTGTCGTATTTTCTGACGATGTATCGGTCGAACACCTGCTTGAGGAAAAACGACAGAATAACTATACCTTCGCCGGTTTTCCCATTATAAACAAAGAAGGCCGGCTTGCGGGCATCCTGACGGCCAGGGATACAAAATTTCTCAGTGATTACAATATGAATGTTGCCGATGTCATGACGAAAGACCTCATCGTGGGGCGGGAAGGTACCACGATGAAGGAAGCTTTCGAGTTAATGGTGAAAAACAAAGTCGGCAAACTGCCCATTGTTGACGACGATTATCGTCTGATCGGATTATACAGTTTCAGTGATGTACGGCGTATCATCGAGAATATTGATCCGGCCCTTAACCGTGATTCGCACCATCAGTTACGGGTGGCTGCGGCTATAGGCCCTTACGACCGTGAACGTATCGAAGTACTTCTGCAGGAAGAGGTTGATTGCCTCGTGGTGGATACCGCACATGGTCATTCAAAAGGTGTGGTTGATACGGTGGCTATGTTGAAAAACGAATACCCGCAAGTGGATGTTGTAGCAGGCAATGTAGCCTCTGAGGAAGGTGCAAAAGCTGTAATTGATGCCGGGGCCGATGCTGTTAAAGTCGGCGTTGGACCCGGTTCGATATGTACCACCAGAGTGGTGGCTGGTGTTGGTGTGCCGCAGCTTACGGCCGTGTATCGCGCTGCGAAGGGCACGGAGGGCACTTCTGTGCCGGTCATTGCGGACGGTGGAATCTGTTACTCCGGAGATGTGGCCAAGGCGTTGGCGGTGGGCGCGGACTCGGTCATGATGGGGTCGGCGCTCGCCGGTACTGAAGAAAGTCCAGGGGAACGCATACTTCATCAGGGGCGTACGTTTGTGGATTATCGTGGGATGGGGGCTGTGGACGCTATGAAGGAAGGCGAGGGCAGTCGGCAGCGTTACGGACATCATCTCGTCTCTGATCCCTCGAAGTTTGTGCCTCAGGGCATAGAGGGACTTGTACCTTACAGGGGGCAGGTCGCTGACGTGATGCGCCAGTTCATTGGAGGGCTGCGTTTTGCCTTCGGCTATGTCGGCGGGGCCACGATTGAGCAGTATCGGCAGAAGGCGTCATTTGTCAGGCTCTCGAAAGCGGGCGTTCAGGAATCACACCCGCACGATGTAAAAGTAATGAAAGACGCTCCGAATTATCAGGTAAACACATGAGATGAGCATATCCTGGTGGATAATACCTTTGCTGGTAGTTCTGGCCGGAGGTGGCCTTTTTGTAATACTGGTTCTGCCATTCGCGGGATTGTGGATTCGCGCGAAAGCATCGGGTACGGGCATAGGTATTATCAATATGCTGATGATGCGACTCCGGCGGGTGAAACCGCACACCGTCGTGGAAAATGCCATCAACCTTCAGAAAGCCGGGTTGCTCGACGTTGAACTGGACGAAATGGAAGCACACGTACTGGCTGGTGGGTGTCTTAATGCTGTTACTGAGGCTGTTATATCTGCCGCGAAGGCGGGGCTTGAGACTGACTTCCGCAAACTGGCTGCCATGGACCTGGCCGGCAGGGACGTGGTAGATGCGGTGGAACATCATGTCGACCCCAAAGTGTTCCTGTGTCCAAGCGGCGAGAGTCAGAAGACTACAATAGATGGCGTCGCTCAGGACGGCGTACGTGTGGCGGCGCGTGCACGCATCACCGTACGCACCCGATTGGATCGTCTGGTAGGGGGTGCAGGAAAGGAAACCCTGCTTGCGCGCGTTGGAGAGGGGATCGTGGCGGCCATAGGGAGAGCTGAGACGCATCAACGGATTATCGAAAATGCGGATATGATTTCGGAATATCTGCTGGAACATTCCCTGGATAGCGGAACTTGTTTTGAAATTGTCTCTGTTGATGTTGACGATATCGATGTAAAAGATAATGTAGGGGCAGAGTTGCGTTCAGCCCAGGCTCAGACGGATAAGCGTGTGGCTCAGGCAAAGGCGGAGATGCGCCGCGCGGCCGCGATTGCAAGGCGACAGGAAATGACTGCTCGGACGACTGGTATGAGAAGTCGCGTTATGGGCGCAGAGTCCGTTATTCCCCGAGCAACTGCCGCAGCTGTCAACGAGAAAAATATCGGCAAAAGGAGTCCTTTAGCGGAAAACATGCCTGACCGTATGAGGTGGAAATTACCAACATGATTCCGGAAATAAATAAACGCCCCCGAGGGCGGCAAAGCTAAAGGGGGCGTTATGGACCAGCAGAAGCTGTAATCTGCTGAAGGAAGAGGAATCTGAATGTTAAGGCAGATAGAGATAGAGTGGTACAAAGCCTGAAGTGTGGTACAATACAAACGTATCAGTGGACGAAACGTGCTTGAAGGAGAACAACTATGATGACCTTGATGGAATCGAATTTGCGTAGTATCGGCATAGACGCGGCGGCCGAGCGGGGCATGGGGGAAGCGACAAGTGGGAAGGAAGAAACGAGAATTCGGAAAACGGCTCGGGACG
>CAJXKU010000115.1 GCA_913055945.1 uncultured Lentisphaerota bacterium
TCACAAAAGCACCCTCGATGGTAACGACATGCTAAACGCAGGGACTGCGTCCAGCCAGACAAATACACCATGGATGTCGACGACATGCTAAACGCAGTTTGCTGGACGCAGTCCCTCGTATGAGTCGCGGTACCGCGACCGCATGAATCGAAAGCATACTGAAGTATGAACTCTGACCACCCAAAACCGCGCTATCGCCTTGTCGGCGTTCATCGCAGTCGTACTCGAGGGCTTTCTAAGATCATACACCCAACGATTAAGACTGCGATCAGGATTGCGATTAGGATTAAGGATGTAATAGAGCTCAGTTCAGATCTTCGCCTTGTCGGCGTTCATGCTTCAGCATGTCTGCCTTTTCGTAACGGACCGGTAAAACGTTTTTACTCATCCCGAGGTCATGGAAGCATTCCCTTCAGCCTGCAGCTTAAAGTAGTACGCGTAATGCCCATCTTTGTCCATCAGTTCGCTGTGGGTGCCCTGCTCCGCAATCTCGCCATCCTTGATAAAACATATCCGATCCGCATTGACCACCGTACTCAATCTGTGGGCGATCATAAAACACGTCTTGTCTTCCATTATACGCTCCAGCGCGTCCTGGATCAAAAGTTCGGTCTCCGAATCCACCGAAGAGGTGGCTTCGTCCAGAATCAGAATAGGTGGGTCTTTCACGATCGCACGCGCAATTGAAATCCGCTGGGCCTGCCCTTCAGACACCTTCACCCCTCGCTGCCCAACATTGGTTTCATAACCGTCGGGTAAGTCCTCCACAAATTTATCGACGTTTGCCTGTTTCGCTGCCTCGATGATTTCCTCTTCGGTGGCATCGAGACGCCCGTAGGCAATATTATTCAGCAGCGTCTCAGAAAACAGATAGTCATCCTGCATCACCAGCCCGATGTTCTGGCGTAAAGAGGAAATTTTCACGTTCTGCACATCTGTGCCGTCTATGGTTACGCGCCCTTGGTAGGGCTCATAAAAACGCGGAATAAGGCGGGTTACGGTTGTCTTTCCCGTCCCGCTGGGCCCCACAAGAGCCACTGTCTCGCCGGCTTCGACCTGTAAGTTGATATCCCGCAGGATAGG
Organism: uncultured Lentisphaerota bacterium; assembly: GCA_913055945.1. Taxonomy (GTDB): domain Bacteria; phylum Verrucomicrobiota; class Lentisphaeria; order Oligosphaerales; family CAJXKU01; genus CAJXKU01. The sequence goes on from CAJXKU010000115.1 coordinate 1,084, forward strand.
CGATTCGTCTTCATGATACCGGAACCAGACGTTCTCAAAGGCGACTTCGCCTGAGGCCGTACCCAGTGATACGGCCTCAGGCACATCCTGGATGTCCGGCTCGGTGTCCATAAAACGGAAATACCTTTCAACACCAGTGAAATATTGTATGAGCTGTTCATTGATCAAAAACAGGGCAAGAAGTGGAAACAGCAGACGCTGTAGGAACATCACAAACGCGGTCAGTGTTCCTATCGACATGACGCCGGGCATTGTCACAGCCAAATGGCCACCAGCGGCAACGACGAAGGCAAGGGATATCCCCAGAATAAACACAGAAGAAGGGAAGAGCCAGGACCACCAGTAGACCGCACTGATCCGGGATTGAAAATGGCCGCGATTTTCGCGTTCGAAACGATCCATCTCGTGAGACTCACGTACAAAGGACTGGATAATCCTGACGCCCGCCAGATTGTCCTCCGCCTGGGCAGACAGCTTTGCTTTCTTCTTGCGCACTTCGCGTTCTGCTCCGAACATTCGCCGGGAAACCAGAAAAGCGACGACACCGATAAGAGCCATAATGCCGATAGATACCACAGCAAGCTTGGCGTTAAGGTAAAACAACGCACCTGATGTAACCACGATCATCGTACAATTTGTGACCCATGTCTGAGGAGCATGATAGAGGACTTCCTCCCCCCGGTTCAGATCATCGATCAGTCTCGAAAGAAGCTCCCCTACCTTCGTATTGTCGTGGAATCTGAACGAGAGTTTCTGCAGGTGCCAATACAAATTGTTCCTTAATTCGTAAGTAATCTGCTGAGCGATTCGGTGGCCCCAGTAGTGCCGGAACCAGTCAATAACGCCCACGGCCGCAAAAATCGCCAGAATTGCCCCCGCTGCGATATAAATAACGCCGAGATCTTCCTCACCAATCCCTTTATCAATAACCTCTCTAATGATTAAAGGAGGCGTAATGAGCAGGATCGCAAAGCATACATGCATAATCCATAAGCCGTAGAATTTCTTTGCCACATGGGAAAGGCACTCTTTGTGAAAACGCCACAAAAGTGCTATTCCCTGTTTTATTTCGTCTAATCCTTTCATCATTCTTTTCCTTTTTACTCGGCCATACTGTTACTAAAGAAGAATGTCTGCAGTACTTTGCTCAACTTTCGCCCTGAACAGTTCAGCACTCAGTCCAAACACCTCCGAGGACAAGCTGACGGTGAAAGCATCCTGGACCGACCCTGTTTGGGCAGAGAGAAGGATCCACCTGGACAACCATATGTATTCCAGTGTTCCTTGAGGGGGTGTGATGCCTCTCACTTCTACGCTGAAAAATATCTGCTCTTCACTCTATACAGGAGGGGGGTTATCTCCATCTATCAGGGGTCGGGACAGGTACGTTCGGGCGTCAAGTCCTGAACAGAATGAGTATTTTCTCGGGCCAAATCCGCAAATCAACACGAACGTCAGGTCATTCGAACGTGGCTTTCCGATCCAATATCTCCATCCGTTCGCCGTTGAGGTCCAACCTTCCCGGAGGGCATACTTACGTTGCTTCAAATTACACCTTCATCAGCTCAAAGTGCCCGCCACCCCCAACAAGCGGTTGAAAGATCTCCCATTACCTATTAATATATCTTCAATGAGGTCCATATCCACAGACAGAGGCATTCAGCACGCTTCCGCAACAAACACTAGGCTTCCGGTTTGATTCCGCCCATGGCCCTGTGTTAACAGGTCCGTTTCCGAAGGGAATATTCCTGAAGAGCCACACAAGATAACATAAGGATTTATAAGCAATGCAGACTCAGGCGAAGAGAGGGGATCTCCTCGTAGCCACAGCTTCGTTGACCGACCCCAACTTTGAAAAGACAGTCGTTCTTCTCTGCGATCACACAGCAGAAGGCGCTTACGGAGTGATCCTCAATAGACCGGCAACGCCAAGCGAAGAAGTTCTGGAAAAACTCCCGTTTCTGCAGAACAATCTGCACGAGGGAGGCCCTGTGGAGCGCGACGTCCTTCAGGTGGTTCACGAATACGGCGAGGAATTGTCCGGAGCGATGCCAATACTGGACGGCGTTTGGCTCGGAGGCGACTTCGAGCAACTCCAGGACGGCCTGAAAACGGGTCAATTCGATCCTGGCTGCTGTCGATTCTTCGCCGGCTACGCAGGGTGGGCATCAGAACAGCTTCAACAGGAATTCTTAACCGGCGCCTGGATGGTGATTCCCGCCAATGCGGAATTAGTATTTCGTACGCCTGCAGAAAAATTATGGTCTTCTGCTGTCCGTCAGTGGGGTAAGGAGGACCCGATCTACAGCAACTACCCCGAGGACCCCAGCTGGAACTGACCGCCCGTATCAGCTAACTGTCGAAGCACTCCGCTGTCAGTTCCTGCCCTGAAACAGGCGGCCACTTCTTTAGCGGAGATCAAATCGAAGCGATACTCGTAGTGCGATTCGAACAGGGAGGAGACACTTCCGACACACGGAAGGTAGATATCCCCTCCCTCGACCGAATTTCTGTCATATTCAGCACAGAACGCCCGATTCCTTAACTTTCATCATACTTCGGTAGGTCCCTGTACCAGATATTCCGGAATCTGACGAGGTCCCCGTGGTCCTGCAACATCAAAGGTCCAGTTACCGGATGAGCAGTGTACGGCTTCACCGTCTTATGAGTCGTGGGACCGATCAGTTCTTTGTCGTGGTGCAGCAGAACACCGTTGTGTATAACCGTCACCCGTGCGGGTGACAAAACTTTATCGCCTTCAAAACGAGGAGCGATCCAGATAATGTCGTATGTCTGCCATTCACCGGGTCTTCGGCATGCATTCACGAGGGGAGGACATTGGCCATAAATAGCCCCTGCACCCCCATCCGCGTAGGTGGGATTGTCATAAGTGTCCAGCACCTGGATTTCATATTGCCCCATCAGGAAAACGCCACTGTTTCCCCGCTTTTGGCTGTCGCCTTCCACTTTTTCCGGTGCTGCCCATTCCACGTGCAACTGACAGTCGCCGAAGTGACTTCGGGATTCGATGTTGCCGGTTCCCGGCACCACTTCCATATAACCGTTTTCCACTTTCCACTCAGCGGGACCATTTTTCCCTGCCCAGTTGGATAAGTCTTTCCCATCAAACAGCACCACTGCGTCAGAAGGCGGTCTGCCCGGAGATTCCTGCGTGCTTGGTTCAGGAGGTTCCACGACACGAGGTCGGGGACGCTGGCTGTCATGAACCTTGTAATTGGTGCCGGGGATAATCGGGGTGTCGTCATTGCCAGGTCTTTGCTCTGCCATGAATACCATCTCCTCTTTGTCTTTTATTACGCTTTTCACTAACACACTATAGGTAGTTTCTCGACTGCAGATGTGCCGTCCCCCTTGAGACAAAAAACTTGGGATATCAGCACGTCACATTCAGGAATAATATAGCAGACGATTTATCCGACACCTTCAAAACTTTCCGCGAAGAAAGAAAGAAAGAAAGGAGAGGTTGACCACCACGCTAAAGACATTATACTACCTGTAGTTGTTCGTAAAGGCTGATGGATCTTCACGCCTTTTAAAGAAGCAACGCAAGACCCTTCGGGCGATTAGCTCAGCTGGCTAGAGCGCCACGTCGACACCGTGGAGGTCGAAGGTTCGAATCCTTCATCGCCCACCATACGCTTTTCTTCATAAACTTCCTGTTTCGTGACGTGACCCTTTGTATCCCAACCTCATTGGGAGCTGTAGACAGGCGGGGTGACGGACATTCTGCTACTTTCCGTGAATCTTCGCCGGGAACAAAAAGGGCTACTTCCTGCGGGCGGGATAAACTTTTCTTCCTTCCCCCGTTCACCTCAACCACATACACGTTCGCCGAGGAACAATTCTCCCAGATTACGTATGTTAGGATTATCCTATCGCCCCTCCACCCTGCACCGGCTATTGTCCCGGCGGTGGCAGCTGAGCACCCAACTGGAGTCGCTTGAGGCCGTCCCCTTTTCTCAGTGGGGCATAACCGCACCCCGTTTATTGCCGGGGTGCGTGCTCGCCGCCACTTCTGGAGTGCTGCTCTTCTCTTCCGCCTTCAGCAGAAGACTCTTCCTGATGACCTGCTCGTCCAGGCCTCCCTCCTTTCGAAGAAAGACTTTTTACAACCACGTTAACGCGGACACCCTCTTCAATCCCGAGTTCACGCTCTGCTTTCTGCTGTATTTGCCTGCGTATTTTGTCCACGAGGGGAACAATTTCAGTGCCGGCTACCACGGCGAGCGTAAGCCTGAAATGGATACCGTCCCGCGCAGTTTTTATTCTTACTTGACGCAACGAGGTTTCCGAGTATTCCCGTACGATTCGGGAGACAAATTCTTTGACAGCATTTATAGAAACCAGCAGATCCCCGTTTTCGGTGGACACCGATATCGCCCGCTCTTTCCGGTGCTGACGAATCAGACTCCACACAAGCACGAGGAGCACAAGAAGCAATGCCAGGATGAAACCGTAGACAAATGCTGTCAACGAAGGGACAGCGTCCGGCGTTTTCAGGAATTCCCAGACGTGTTCTATAACCACAGGACCTCCTCCTTTTTTATTGGGTCACTTCATTTTCGGATGAGGCTTGTTCAGCTTCGTCCAACTCTTCCATACCCTGAACAGTCACATCAACCCGACTCACTTCTTTGCCGGTAATTTCCCCGACCCGACTTCGGATAACGTCCTGAACCAACGAAGCCACTTCCGGAATTTTGACCCCGAACTCCAGAATGAGTGTAACAGAAACGCTGACTGAGTCTTCCTCCAGATTGACAACCACGTTGCCTTCACCGCTTTTCCGTCCGATCATTTCGGCCAATCCGCTCACAATTGTATTGCTGCCGAAACGGACCACGCCTTCTACCTCAAGAGCATATTTTCTCACCACGGCCGCGATGACGTCCTCGGATATCCGGACGGAACCGGTCGTGTCTCCACTGTCCTCAGGTACAACATCCAAGACAGGGGGATGAGGCTGTCCGCTTGCCTCATTCCGCTCTGAATTTTCCGTTTTCTTCTTCTCTTCCTGTTGTTTTTTCTTGTTTTCCTGCTTCTGTTCAGCCATCAGCCACACTCCTTTTTTCTTTACGTTTTTTCTGATCCCCCGACACGTCACCTCGACTATTCGTAGTAACTGAAATCCGGCAATCCTTCTTCTACCACTTTTTCTATAAATGTCGTATCGTAATTCCCCTGCACGAATTCTTCGCGGGATAAAAGATAAGCAGAGAAGTCCAGCGTTGTTTCTATTCCATCAAGGATGTATTCATGTATTGCCCGTCTCGCACGCTGTAAAGCCTCCTCTCGGTTTTCGCCGTGCACAATAAGCTTTCCCACCATACTGTCGTAATGAGGCGGGATTGTATACCCCGCATATACGTGTGAATCTACTCTAACACCTGGGCCGCTTGGTGCAACACAGAACGGCACATATCCGGGTGATGGTGCAAAATTATTTGCAGGGCATTCAGCATTCACTCTGACCTCGATGGCATGCCCGGAACGAACCAGATCTTCCTGCCGAAATCGTAACTTCTCTCCGGAAGCAATCCGAAACTGTTCCTTGATAAGGTCTACGCCGGTAATCATCTCCGTGACAGGATGTTCAACCTGAATCCTCGTATTCATCTCCATAAAATAAAACGACGCCCCATCAGCATCAACCAGAAATTCAATTGTCCCTGCGTTCTGATACCCTACAGCCTCAGCAGCTCGCAGCGCGGCTTGGCTCATCTCCTCTCGCAGTTTCTCATCCAGGGCAGGACTTGGAGACTCTTCTACAAGTTTCTGATGGCGCCGCTGCAGGCTGCAGTCACGCTCGAAAAGGTGAACCCCGTTGCCATGTTCGTCACATAGGATCTGAAACTCAATATGCCGGGGGTGCTCAATACACTTTTCGAGGTAAACATCGGACGACCCGAAAGAGTTCTGAGCCTCCGTTCGCGCAGCGTGAAAATTATGAATCAGACTGGCGCTGTTGTGAACAACCCGCATGCCTTTTCCACCACCCCCCGCTGAGGCCTTGATCATTACGGGATAGCCGATTTCCTTGGCGAAAGCAACCGCGTCATCTTCATCCTCCACCACGCCTTCACTTCCGGGCGTCACAGGAACCCCCCCGTCTTTCATTGTTTGGCGGGCTTCAGACTTATTCCCCATTCGGCGGATAGCCTCCGCGGGAGGACCTATAAACTTGATATTGCATTCCGTACATACCTCAGCAAAGTGAGGGTCCTCCGAAAGAAAGCCATAGCCGGGATGAATAGCGTCAACATCACAAATCTCTGCTGCCGCGATCAACCGGTCTATGCGCAAATAGCTGTCATGTGCTGTTGCCGGGCCGATACAAATGGCTTCATCCGCCAATTGAACAGCCATACTCTCTTCGTCCGCATCTGAATGCGCAACTACCGAATGGATACCCAATTCACGGCACGCACGCACTATTCGCAGAGCAATCTCACCTCGATTTGCAATTAATACACTGGAAAGCATGGAGTATGTTCACCTTCTTCTCGTAAATCGTAAAGCCTAGAATTCTTTTTCCGAACGAACCTCAATCGGATTCAATCTGAAAAAGCGGCTGGTTGTATTCTACAGGCGTCGCGTTGTCTACAAGAACTTTGCTGATCTTACCTGTCTTGTCGGCTTTGATCTCATTCATAACTTTCATGGCTTCAATAATACACACCACTGTATCCTCTGTAACACGATCTCCCACACCAATGTACGGTTCTTCATCAGGAGAGGGCGCCGAGTAAAATGTACCCACGATCGGCGATCGAATATACTCGCCCGTTTCCTGAGCGGTGTCATCAGCTTCCGCCTGCGACTGCGAAGATTCATGTCCTTGGGGTGCAGCAGAAGCAGGCTGCGGGGGCGGTTGAGGGGAAGGCGCCTGCACCGCCGGCGCTGCGTCACTACCGCGCTTCAGAACAAGCTTCATATCCTCGCTTTCAACAGAAAGCTCCGTTAAACTGTGTTGGGTCATTACATTGGCCAGTTTTTCGATTTCGTTGATCTTCATGAAGGCTCCTGTAGATGTTTTTATTACTTTTGCGCCCCTGAGGTGGAGGTTGGAGGACTACATTTTTCCCACTCCGAAAAGCTGCTTATAGCTTTTCCGTTCTACACTTTGCCACAGAACGGATTTGCGCAACCGGGAGAGAGGTGTTCCTTTCATGTTGCCTTTTTCAGACGCCTCGCCCTGAACAACCTTTCCGGTACAAAACAATTCCTATATCTTCGGAATCCTCTATCTTCCGTTACTATATTGAGGATCGTAAATTCTACCAGTACAACGTTTGCAACAGCTGCAACTTAGATCGCTTCGCTCGCAATTCGGACAATAGTCTATGGACGATCGACTTTAAAATAGCCGCAGAAGGGTGTATCTTTCCAGCGTAAAAGCACGTCCACCGTCTATGCTCCATTGTCCATGGTCCGCCAGCATTCAACTCTGTTCCCTCAGTGGCGTAATTTCGTTGTTCTCAAATTCGGCCGCCTGCCCTTCTCCTTCATCCAATGCGACCCACACTTTTTTCTTCAAAAGGTGTATATCTTTCACTTTTCCTGAACCTCTTGGCGTATCGCAACGCGTTCCCGGTTTAGGTAATTCCTTCCGCAGTTCCTGATACCCTGAATATTCATAGCGCAGACAGCACTTCAAACGGCCGCATGCGCCTGATACCGTACTGGGGCTCAAAGAAAGATTCTGCGTTTTAGCCATCTTAACATTGATATTTGTGAACTGGCGCAGAAAACTTACGCAACAGAACGGTCGGCCACAAATGCCGATACCGCCCTGCATAGCAGCTTCATCCCGCACGCCTATTTGACGCAGCTCAACTTTGAGGTTAAACGTCCGGGAAAGATCATCAAGAAATTCTCGAAAGTCAACTCTCTCTTCGGAACTGAACTGGAAGAATACGTATTTCCGGTCAAACGAGATATGCCCGTTTACCAGTTTCATGGGAAGTTTGTAACTGGCAGCTTTACTGACGGCCGTTTTATAAAGAGATTTCACCCGTGCCTCATTTTCATGGGCAACACTCTGATCGCGCAGATTCGCTTTGCGAATAATTCGCGGCAATCGCCGCCCTTCCACTTTCCTACCTTTTCCGGAATGTCGACAGCGTTGCTCCAACTCTTTCTCTGAGCCAGTCTCCCCGCTTATACTTGCAATGACTCCGTAATCACGATAGTTGTCGCATTGCACGACCACCTCATCCCCTTCGGATAACGACATCGCCGGCATCGCCATGCAGTCATACTGCAGACCCGGCGCAATAGAAATACGGTACAACTGTTTTATGCCGTCTGCTTTCTTCTCTTTGTTCGTCTGCTTCTGCTTTTTTTCACCATCAGACATAAGTAACTCTCCCTACATCGTAGAGCACGCCGTTGTTCCATGCAGCACCTTTATCCGCAACAGATTCCTTTTCACACTCAGACATGCGCGAACCACTCTTCTTCTACGCGAACGTTTTCCCGCCCATACGCTCATACTGTAACTGCCATGTATGGCTCCCGCCTGCTTTCGGACTACATTTCCGGGAATGCCGGGCCGCTTTGGCGGCTCCCGACGTATTCTTCTCCTGGTCAGAGAAGCAGAATGTCCTTCTCGGTCATTACACACAGTCTTCAGCTCATCAGATAAGATTACATCTGCAGAACCCGCAGAACAGACTTCCTTCGTGGACAGTCCCGCGGGGAAAATTGATCTATCTGA
>CAJXKU010000116.1 GCA_913055945.1 uncultured Lentisphaerota bacterium
AAACGGGTCAACAAGGTAGAGAATCCGGATGAAACCATACTTGGCGGTGGGGTCGGCTGGGCGACGGGAAACGGCTGGGCCGGAACCCGTGCCTCGGCGTTCATCCTTTACTACAACCAGGGATTCAACGGCGATGTAAACTGGATTGGACGATTCGCGTACGGTGGACACGGGAAATGCGCGACGAATTACACGATACCGGCACTTGATTACAGTGGATACGCCTCCACGCTGGGCGGGGAGGACTGTGACCTGGATCTGTCCATGCACCAGGGCAAAAGCCACTTTTTCATGGTCGATGGACACGTGGAGACGTTCGATTCGGATGATCCTGAGTTGCTGTATGACGGGGCAGCGGGGGATGCATTGATGGAACAACCCTCCGCATACTGGGGGACTTTCAGGAAGTGATCAGGGTCGATAACGAAAGTGACGTCATGTTTAACCATGCGGAACTAATGTTTTCGATGAACGACAGAGAGAAAGGAAGGCGCGGATAATGGAAAACGAAACAAAAATAAGTGCCGGGTACATAATTGAAAAGAAGTTGTCGACGAGTGGTCGAATTTCTGTCGCGTGCCTTGTCCTGATCGCCGGCGTCATGTGCGTGCTGGCCGGAATCGCTGGGGCGGAGGAGAAAACCGCAGACCGGAAGCGACTGGTGTTCGTGGGATCTCCGTATATGCGCGAGAAGCTGATTAAACCGCTGGTTAAAAACTACATCGCCAACTCATCACTGTCGGATGAAGACGTTAAACTGTCCCTTGGAGGACCGCGGGACTGGCTTCCGCCGGGAACCAGTGAGGTGAGTTGGGGTAATGCAGATTTTATGCTGACCTCCAGGCTCGACTGGAAGTGGCGGGTGGAAGATGAGGCGAATATCACGGAGGATGAACGAAATAAACTCACTTTTTACCCGGTGGCCCGACAGGTGGTGAAAAGAGATGAAAAAGTAATCGGGGGAGTTCTGTATGGTTTGATGGGGAAGAAGCATTTGAGCCAGCAGGGTCAGAGGTTTTTGGATTATCTGGATACCGATGAGGCTCATAAGGTTATCGAGAAACAGTATCGTTTCGTTCTCCCCTCGAAAAAGGTCCCCACCTATGAAGCTCCTTTCTATGTTGATACGAAGCCGTGGAATAACACCGCACGCCCGCTCATGGTCCATGGAGTGGACGTGCATCCGCAGGCTTACAGAACGACGATGATTGCCGAACTGGCGAAAATACGTATGGAGGGATACAACGGGGTGATGGTGGGAGGACAGAGCGATGCCATGATGGCCTGGGCCGAGGAAAACGGTATGATGCTCAGTGGTAAGCCTAAACTCACGAAGGAAGATCTCGAGGGGAGAAACGAAGCAGAGGCGATGGCCAAAAAGACCCATCGATTCGCGAATCTGCGCGCACTTTTTCTCGGAAACGAAGATCGCGTGGGCAAGTTGATACATAAGGTTGCTGAATGGAATATGAAAAAAGATGGGGACGCAAAATCGGAAAGTAAAGAGGATAAAAAAATTCAAAAGATTGTCGCGGGGTTCCCGGATTATTTGAAGAAAAAGCACGGGAGCTTGAGCGCACTGAATGAGGCCTGGGGAACGGATTTTACATCGTGGGAAAACGTTTCTTTCCCTTCACCTAAACTCGATGAGCTGAAAAAAATCGCACCGGTGAGGAATAAAGGTTATCTGTTTCATACCCGTTTTAAATCCCCGCTGCGCTACTATTACATGCGGGATTACCCGGACCTGCTGGACGCCTATCGATACGTCCGGAAGGTCTGGGCGGGGGAGTATGACGAGAAAGTGGCCGGTTTCAAAGATAAGGTTCGGGATGGATTCCTTTATGCGACAAAGACGGACGCGGATCCTTTTGTGCAGCGGGAAGTGAAATCGTTCAACGCGGCCAGTTGGGATCACACCATCTGTAAGTTTCCTCCCCAGGAATTGCAGGTGCTGGTGGACACGGTGCAGACCGGCGCCGGACGACCGGTGTGGAACAGTGAAGAACATCTCTACAGCGGCAAGCATAACTATGGCGAAACGCCGCAGAGAGCACGGTACGTGCTTCTCAGGAATTATCTCATGGGTCAGTTCCAGAGTACTGAGTATGACCGAAGCGGAACGACAGGCAAGGGGATGGAGCGTTTCCACGACGGGTGGGTCAGGAAGACCCGGGAACAGATTCAGAAGAATAGAAACGCGTTTCGAGCGTTCCTTGAAACCCGGGCGAACGCCGATATCGCCGTTTTGGTAACGGAAGGGAATCGCGGCTGGAATACGTTTCCCGACGGTCCAAAACGACCGGAAATGGGGGGAGCGGTTAAGGCATACGCTTACGTCGGAGCACTGGGGCGACCGTGGAAATACGTTCTGAACCGGGATGTGAGTGCGGAGCACGTGAGTAACGTTCTGATCATCGATGCCAAGTGGCTGACAGATGCTACCCTGGAGCGCATCGTGGAACTTCCGGAGGACCGTCGCGTGGTGGTGGTCGGGGAAATTCCGTCGAAGAACGAATACCGTGAAGCTTTACCGTCGGGTCAAATGAAAGAATTCAGAGACCGGGCGGTAGGCGTTGAAGGGTGGCAAGACCTTAGTAAAGTTATAAATCCCGCCCCGGAGCTGCCGGGCATATACCGGAATGTGGACGGGGCGGAGTTCTGGTACTGGAGTCCCTGGCAAGGCGTTTACCGATACACGATCCCCGTTCCCGTTCTGGAATGCCGTCGTGCCCAGATGGACGGGAAACAGTACGTGGCCGTCATCAATCACTCCACGGAGGGACCGTTTGAGGCCCCGGTACCTTGGCAGGAGGATAAGCAGGTGCGGGATCATTTCAACGTCTCACGAACCCAGGCTTCGACAGGGTTATGTGCGGTGGCGTTCCTGGGGGGGATTCCTTTCGCAACTGGCGGAGGGGTCTTTCTGCTTGGCTTGATTGATCACTTTCTCCTGCAGTACGGCCTGGTAATTGTGGGGATTTTCGAGAGCATTATCGTCGGCTGGTACTTCACGGCACGTCGGCTCAGATCTCATATCGATGAAGCGGCCGATATGAAGATCTCCCATTGGGGCGACGTGTCTATGCGGATTGTGCTGACGGTTCTGCTGGGGTTGACGTGGTATGGTTTAGCGAGAACCGGTCAGACTGAGAGTCTGGGAGAACCGGGCGGCATCGGCGTGCAGGTGGCGATGCTGGCAATACTGGCCACAATGCTGATGGTATGGGTGGAAGAACACTGGCTGGATTTCGACGTGAAGATCGTCATTCCGGCACTGCTGATCTTTATTCTGAACGGGACCCTGATGGACGAAGTTACGCCGGGGGAAAACGGTGGATTCTTTGAGGGGTACCACAAGTATTTCGTTATGCTTGGCCCCATATGGCTTGCTGTGACGCTGGTGATAGCTGCGCTCTTGGAGCGAGTTACGCCGAGCAGGGTCTCGGATCAGACAGAGTGAGACCGCAGGCGAACTATGGCGATGCGGAAGAGGTTACAGGTAAACATTCCCAGTGTTTTCTTTACCATTCTGGTTGGTTAGGGTCTTGTATATTGCGAATGAACGGTTAAAGTACGTTCCACTGTATTTGGCGGCAGGGAGCGCCGAAATACACCGCCCGAGTTTTGAGGTGCCCGCCTTTAATTTTTGAAGTTACCGGTCAAATCCGAGAAGTTATATCGTCGGATTGTCGGAACGAACGCGGGGATCGCAGCGTTCCGTGACGGGGTCATGGTGGGGGGAAGGATTGCGTTCCCCGCGAATCCGGATCTTGGGGTGGAACCGGTAAAGTGTTTTTGTTTAAAAGAAGAGATAGGTTTTAAAACTCGTTAAACGACGAAGACAAAACAGGAGAGCACAGTATGGCAAGAGAATATCCCATGGAAAAGGTGCGCAATATCGGTATCATGGCTCATATCGATGCCGGTAAGACGACCTGTACTGAGCGCATTCTTTACTACACGGGCCGGAAGCATAAGCTTGGGGAAGTCCACGACGGCGAGGCAACCATGGACTTCATGGAACAGGAACAGGAGCGCGGCATTACCATTACCAGCGCGGCCACGACGGCTGACTGGCGAGGTCACCAGGTGAACATCATAGATACACCCGGGCATGTGGATTTCACGGTGGAGGTGGAGCGTAGTCTTCGTGTCCTTGATGGGGTTATAGGCCTGTTCTGCGGTGTCGGCGGTGTAGAGGCTCAGTCTGAGACTGTATGGCGCCAAGCGGAGAAGTACGAGGTGCCGCGCATCGCCTTTGTCAATAAGATGGATCGAGCGGGTGCTGATTTTTACAGCGTGGTGAAAGAAATTGAAAATGAGCTGGGCGCGAACAGTGTGCCTGTGACATTGCCCATCGGACAGGGAGAGGATTTTCAGGGCATTGTCGATCTGATTAAAAACTGTGCCGTGTACTACGAAGAATCCTCCAAGGGGCTGGAGTACTATGAGACTGAAATCCCGGAAAACATGAAAGATGAAGTAGACGGCTGGCGTAGACAGATGGTGGAACGTGTAAGTGAAACCGATGAAACGTTACTGGAGAAATTCTGTGCTGACGAGGAGATAAGTGAAGAAGAGCTGCGGATGGCCATCCGCAAGGCGACTCATGCTCACGCTGTTTGCCCGGTGCTCTGCGGCAGCGCTTTTAAGAATAAAGGGGTGCAGCGACTGTTGGACGCCGTCGTTGACTATTTACCGAGTCCGGTGGACTTGCCTCCCGTCAGCGGGTCCTGTCTTGAAGGCGAACAGCTGGAGCGTTATCCCAGTGACGAGGGACCTGTCGCAGGACTGGCCTTCAAAGTAATGACGGATCAGCATGTAGGTAAACTGGTTTTTGTCCGTATTTATTCCGGTACTCTCAAAGCCGGTACTTACATCTACAATTCGACCAAGAAGAAACGGCAGCGTGTGGGCCGTATCCTTCGCATGCATGCGAAACATCAGGAGATGGTGGATGAATTGCATACGGGCGAGATCGGAGCTGTTGTCGGTTTTCGGGATACCGTTACGGGGGATACGATATGCAGTGAGGAAGAACCGATTGTATTAGAAGCGATTGAGTTTCCGACACCGGTGTTGAGCGTGGCTATCCGCCCGCCGAGCCGGCACGAGCAGGAAAAACTTTCGGAGGCTCTGGTTAAACTCTCCGACGAAGATCCGACCTTTACTGTGACGCGAGAAGAGGAGACCGAGGATACTATTATTTCCGGGATGGGGGAGTTACACCTTGAGGTTCTGCTCCAGCGTTTGCAGCATGACTTCAAAGTTTATGCGGAAACGAGTGATCCGCAGGTTGCGTATCGCGAAACAATCACTGGACCTGTGGAAGTGAACGAAAAGCTTGTGAAACAGAGCGGCGGGCGTGGGCAATACGCGCACGTTATCATGAAGCTGGAGCCGTTGAACAACGGCGAAGGCTTCAACTTCGAAAACAATGTCAGAGGCGGAGCTGTGCCCAAAGAATATGTGCCCGCTGTGGAGACAGGATGCATTGACGCCATGGCAAAAGGCCCTTGGGCAGGATACCCTGTTGTAGACGTGCAGGTGCAGTTGCTGGATGGATCGTCTCACGACGTGGATTCCTCTGAGAAGGCGTTTCATCGGTGTGCCTACGATGCGTTTCGCAAAGGCTTTATGAAAGATAACCCGGAACTTCTGGAGCCTGTCATGGAGGTCAACGTCACTACACCGGAAGACTACGCAGGAACCATTACGGGTGATCTCTGCGGAAGACGGGGACGTATTCTGGGTATGGATTCGCGCGGCAATTATCAGGTCATCAAAGCCATGGTTCCGCTGGCCAATATGTTCGGTTACGCCAGTGAATTGCGGAATACAACCCAGGGACGCGCCAGTTTTATGATGCATCTGGGCGCTTATGAAGCTGTACCGTATACCATCGCTGAGGAGATCGTCGCGGAGCGCAAACGGAAACTGGAGAAGGAAAAAGCTGAAGCGGAATCGTAATGTTTTCCGCGAAAACGGCTTGTTGAAATCCGGTTTTTTGTGCAATGTCCCGACACAGGTGATTTTTTCCGGGGGGGGAATTATCTGGATTTCAGAGAAGTCTGATTGGAAAAACAGCCATGCAGCACCACGCAGGCGAAGATACTATTGCTGCACTGGCCACTGCTCCTGGCGGGGCCGTGGCGGTCATAAGGGTTTCAGGCAGCGAAACGCTTAACATCGTGGAGCGGGTATGGAAGGGATCGCGGCCTTTGGGGGAAGGTACCCCCAGAACGATGCGACTTGGACGCGTTGTAGGGCATGGAGAGGCAACGACGGATCAGGCTTTAGCTGTTTATTTTCCGGCACCGGCCACGTATACCGGCGAAGATATGGCGGAAATCCATTGCCATGGAGGAAGCTTAGTACCCCGGCTTATACTCTCCAGGCTGCTGGAAAACGGTTGCCGCCACGCTGATCCGGGCGAATTCACAAAACGTGCCTTTCTGAATGGGAAGATGGATTTAACGCAGGCGGAGGCTGTGGCCGATATCGTAGGTGCACAGACGGAGAAAGCCCTGCGGGTGGCGAACAAACAGTTGAGAGGGGCCCTGGGGCGCAAAGTGGATGCGCTTTACGAAGACCTCATCGAGGTTTTAGCGGAAGTGGAGTCGCGACTGGATTTTCCGGAAGAGGATCTGGACTGGGTGGCGGTGGAAAAACTGCAGAAACGACTAAGTCAAGCGATGGAGAGCTGTGAAAACTTAGTCAGCTCTGAATATGAGGGAGAGATCCTTCGCCATGGAGTTAAACTGGTTTTAGCCGGTCCCCCCAACGTCGGCAAGTCCAGTCTGCTTAATGCCGTTCTGGGGCGGGAGCGGGCGATTGTTACGGAGATTCCGGGTACAACGCGCGATACGCTGGAGGAATTGGCGAATATCCGCGGAATTCCGCTTAAGGTTATCGACACGGCCGGTATCCGGGAGGCGCGGGATGCCGTGGAGGCATCAGGGGTAAACAGGACCATGTATAGCGCCAGTCAGGCCCAGGTAATTCTCTGGGTTTTTGATGCGGCGGGCTCCTGGGAAGAACAATCTCCGCCGCCTTTTCCCGGGAATGCACAGGTTATCGCAGTGGCGAACAAAAAGGACTGTATGGCGCGTTCGCAGGGGGAGCCGGAAAGGCGGCCGGATACGGATACTACGGTGTATACCTGTGCTTTAACCGGCGACGGGCTGGACGAGCTGTTTGATGCTGTAGAAGATCGCGTTTGGCGTTACAAGGATACGGATGAGCCGGAGATCGCTGTGAGTAGCCGCCAGGCGGATGGTCTTCGTAAAGCCAAGACAGAGCTCGAGGAGGCGGGGGGGCGTCTGGAGGAAGAGCAGTGGGAATTGGGCGCAGTGGCTTTGCGATCTGCAATCAGCTATGTGGGCGACGTCAGCGGGCGTTCAACTTCGGTCGATGTTCTGGATACCATTTTTTCACGATTCTGTGTTGGGAAGTGAGCGCTTTTTGTGTCTCATCGATGCAGGTGCGCTTTCTGCGCGCCGCTTGACCATGTATGACGCGAGCCTGCCTGGCCAGGCATTGAATACAATCCGGGGAGATTCTCTGAAGGAACTCTGAGTAGACAATGAACGTTCAGAGCTGTATGTTTCCTACTGCGCAGTGCAGGGCAGGGGGATTTCTGGGCCTCAAGGCAGGATAAAGGCGATTGATGGTTGCAGGGGCTCGCGCAAATCCGGATTCCATGATGCAGGCACCACGCCTGCATCGCACTTGGCGGGGAGGAGATAGTTGCGCCAATCTGTGGAAAGGCCTCTTGTATGCCCGCAAGTGCGCTGATGTGCTGTAAGCCGGGGTTGTGAGAACGAGGAGTCCGACGATGCCAGGTTCTCATTCTTAAAGCGAAACATAAGGATAACGATTTATGGGTGACGAATTAGGTAAGCTTGAAAATTATCAACCTCCCAGGGGGCCTGTGGTTCTCGCCATCCTTGACGGTGTGGCATATGGACAGCACCCGGAAGGTGATGCTGTACGCAGCGCCTATACGCCGCACTTGGACTGGTTGCATGCAAACTGTCCCTATACCCGGATGAAAGCGCACGGCACGGCCGTCGGTCTGCCCACGGATGGTGACATGGGGAACAGCGAAGTCGGTCATAACGCTATAGGTGCCGGGCGGGTGGTGAAACAGGGTGCCCGCCGCGTAAATTCCGCCCTCGAAGAAGGGGAAATGTTCGAGGGTGAGACATGGCAGAAAGCGGTTGCCACTGTCAAGGAGAATAAAAGCACTATGCACTTTATGGGCCTGTTTTCAGACGGGAATGTGCACAGCCATCTGGATCACCTGAAAGCAATGATAAGAGAAGCGAAAAAAGAAGGTGTTCCCCGGGTCCGCGTGCATGCGTTGCTTGATGGCCGGGACGTCGGAGAAACTTCGGCGCTTGAGTACATTGATCCCTTCGAAGAGTTCCTCGCAGAGTTGAACGCTGACGGAGACTTTGATGCCCGTATTGCCTCCGGCGGGGGGCGCATGAAGATCACCATGGATCGTTACGGAGCTGACTGGGGAATGGTGGAGAAGGGATGGAAAACGCACGTTCATGGCGAAGGGCGCCAGTTCTCTTCTGCCCACGAAGCCGTTGAAACACTGCGACAGGAAACCGGTGCGATCGATCAGGATCTTCCGCCTTTTGTCATCGCGCAGGAAGGCGAGCCGGTGGGGAAAATTCAGGACGGCGATTCGGTGATCTTCTTTAATTACAGGGGGGATCGGGCCCTGGAAATCACAGCCGCTTTTGAACAGGAGGACTTTGCGCACTTTGACCGGGAGCCGCGACCCGATGTCTTCTACGCCGGCATGACAGAATACGACGGCGATCTCAACGCTCCGCGGAATTATCTTGTAAGTCCGCCTGTGATCACGGAGACTGTAGGCGAATATTTGGCCGCGACCGGGGTTACGTCCCTCGCGATCAGCGAAGTGCAGAAATTCGGGCATGTAACCTACTTCTTCAACGGGAACCGTACCGGCAAAATAGACGAGAATCTGGAAGAGTACGTGCAGATACCCTCCGATGACGTGCCGTTTGAACAGCGTCCCTGGATGAAGGCGGCAGAAGTAAGTGATTATGTGATCGACGCCGTGGAGAAGAACCGGTTTGATTTTATACGGCTGAACTATGCGAATGGAGATATGGTGGGGCACACCGGGATTTACCAAGCTGCTCAAATCGCGGTAGAGTGTGTTGATCTGTGTCTCGGCCGTTTGTTGCGGGCCGTCAGAGAGGCAGGAGGAATCCTGATCGCTACAGCAGATCACGGAAACTCGGACGACATGTATTTCCGCGATAAGAAAGGCAACGTGCAACTCAAGGAAGACGGCACCCCCAAGGCCAAAACCTCGCATTCGCTCAATCCTGTGCCCTGCATTATCTTTGATCCTGAAGGTGAAAAGCAGGGGCGCGATCTGAGTCAGTTACGAGAAGGCCTGGGTATCAGCAGCCTGGCGGCTACCACGATAAACCTGCTCGGCTATGAGGCGCCGGAGAATTACGACCCGGGGGTGGTGCGCTTTGAGTGAATCACGCGGGAAGATATCCATAACTCAAGCACGTACTGCGATTTTGACGACAACCAGAACGCCTGAGCGGTACCATTGTATGGGAACGGACGTTCTCGTCCGTTTTTATACCGCGTTCATAACGGCGGGGGACCGCCGTCCGCAGCAAAGGTGCCTTTAGTTCAGGCGTTCTGGCTGTCCTTCAGCGTGAGGTCTGGAGCTCTGGATATCCGAGGCTGAATTTCAATTTCCGGGCTGCCAATCGAATTGTCCCCAGGGCCGGGA
>CAJXKU010000117.1 GCA_913055945.1 uncultured Lentisphaerota bacterium
CATGTTGCGCTCGAGGCCGAGCGCATCTCCAGAAGGCGTTTTTTTTGACGTCTCTTATTCGGGGTGTCAGGGCGGCTGCGCCGCCCCGGGGTTGGCTCGTGTGGTATGTACGGGGCCTGAACCGAATTTAATCCGGCGGGCTTTGGACTGAACGCACTGCCGCAGCCTTTTTTCCAAGAGGTGTATCCATTGTGTTTGTGTCGGCGATGAATGCATGCAATAGTATAAGTATGAACTGTGAATCTTATCGACGGGAGTATAGGCAAAAATAAGACTACATATTGAAGATCTTTTTAGGAGAATACAACAGAAGAGAAAACAGGCATTTTTCTCGGCACGAATAATGCTTCACCTGTTAGTGCCGGATGAGTCAGATGTAAGAGCAAATAAAACGTCTTCGGAAAAAGGTCTTCCGGAAATGGGGTACGTATACGGCGTAGGTGCCGCTTTCCACACAAAATGTAGGGGAAGCGGGCAGCCTTCTTCTTGCGTTGGTTGTCCCTCATGGTACGTACCATGTGGTACAGTTGTCACATTGCGGGACATCTGTAGGCCTTGGCGTTCTGCGGATGACAGGAATGTTGGTAGACAGATTTAAAATAAGTGGAAAAAAAGGGCTGGACAATGGCGATTATGAAAAAGTTTGGTGATAAGAAGGCCGAATGTGTAGCAGGTGCAAAAGGGGGCGTGCAGCGTATTGGTAAAGATCGGGTAGACGTTTCGATACACCGCTGCTGCCATAGAGAAAGAGGAGCTGCTATGCTGATTACGCTTGTGGCATTGACGCTGTTGGTAGGTTTGGGGGTTCTGTTTTCCTATACTTCGGTGATCCAGCGAAGAGCGGCAGATACGGAAATGGAAAACACGAAGGCACAATTGCTGGCTTCGTCTGCGATGAACAGAGTGAGAGCGCGACTGCAGAGCAGCTATGAAGAATCGTTATTTGCGCAGGAAAGCTTCTACCGGCCCGATGCCGGCGATTGGGCAGGTAGGGGGTATCTGGCTACGCTGGGAGAGAACGATAGCCGAGTGGCAGAGGCATTCGCGGTAAATCTGAAAGGGAGTGAGTTTGTGCCGGATGAAAAACTTCATGACAGTATGGGATGGGAGCAGATACGGTCGAAGCGGCAGATCGACGGAGAGCAGGAAGAGGTCATCATCGGTCGTGTGGGATACCTTATTATCGATGTATCTGACAAACTCGATCCTGAAGCAGTGGTTTCTTCCGGTGGTGAGGCAGAAGACGAGAGTCCGGAAACGGGCGCCCAGCACACCAGGGCGGGTGAGTCCGTTAAGGAAATTGCTTTGAGTCGAGCAGGATTCTCCCCGGAATTTGCCGATCAGTTCCGACCTTCTGTGGTGGAAGGAGGCCAGGCCGGGAAAATGCCTGAGCATGGTTGGCGTTCATTCGACCAGATGGTGAAAAGCCTGGAGCCTTCAGAAAGTCAAATGCAGCAGATGGTCCGAACACTCTTTCCATACAGTTATTCAGCCGATACGTTCTGGCGGGATGCCGACGATGATGGTGAGAGGGAAGAAGGCGAATCGGAAGGGCGGTTCGATTTGAGCCGGGATGTTACGGCGAAGGAGCTCTATAACCTGTTCGTGGGACCGGATCCCGACAGTAAAAAGGATGATGTGGCATGGTTGAAGAACCGGAAGGCGTACAGTAGCCTTGCCGACAGACGTAAAGTGGCGCTTCGCACGGCTGTGAACATCGTGGATTATGCGGACGAAGATTCTAAGCCTACGCCTGCCCATGTGACTGCTGATGGGACGTTCGGGAAGGGCACAGACCCTGAGCATACCAGCGTCTACGGTACAGAACGTACGTGGGGGGTATCACAGATCGCGTGGCGGTTGAAAACGAAAGTGAAGAAAACTGATAATGACAATTGTGCGATAGCGGGGGACCTGAATTGTAATCCGAATAATGCTGCGTGGAAGGAGTTTCAGTTGTATACGCCACAGGGGGTTATTATAAGAGATACCCTTCTGGATCAAGGGGCCGATTTCCAGTACAACGGGAGCGCTTCGAAGGTTCGCGTCCAACCCAAGGCTCAGGGGCGGACACTTAATATCAGCGGGCAGAGCGTACGCTTGCATCCGGGAACCGTCTATACCATTGAATCTTCAGCGATGGAGGTTCATCTCCGGAATACCGTGCCGGGCCGTGGGAAAGGCAATTCTAATAAGTCCATGGGCCACTGGTGGATCGATATTGACGCCGAAGATGCCAGTATAACTCCTGATCCCGGGGTAACGCCTTCCGTAAATGCGTTTGTTATTAAACCTGCCTTCCAGGGAGAGGTCTTTTACCCGTTCGCCACTGATGCGATGGAAACATTCCCGCCGGGCAAGCTGACTGTATCGTACACGGTGGATGTGGAGTTGGAAAGAGTCGAAGAGGATGGCGAAAAGACGGAAGCCACAGAATCTTATAACGGGGAAATGGTTGTGCCATTATCCGCCGACGCTTCAGCAGACGGCGGAACCATTTGTTACTCAGCCGGCTACAACCTTGACAAGGAGGTCGTAATGGCGAACTTCGGGGAAGGGGACGAAGGCGGAGATGATGACTATGACGACGACGGCGACAGTGACAAAGCGACGGAATTGAACTACCGGATCAAAAAGGCGCGGATCAGAATGGCTCAACTCAAAGACAAAAAAGGAGATCTGGCGGACACGACGCCTGTGGCGGCGGCCGCAGATGAATCACGCTTTCTGTCCGAGTGGGAACAGGATCCTTCAGAGGGTACAGGTGCAGACGGGATGATAAGTCGCGACGAAACGTTTTATGCCGGTGTTGCGGCGAAGGATGCGCTTGCGAACGATCCGGCTGAAAAAGACGAGCAGTTCTCTGACCACTGGGATGCGCTCCCCGGTAGTAAATATCTCAACACGGAGGATCAGGGTGCAGACATTGGCGGGCTGAGTGAGCAGACCAAGGGGTATGCGTCTTCTCCTTATTGTGACGTGGAAGTGAAAAACAGCGCGTTCAGCCGGATCGGCGAACTGGGCCGCGTGCATTCGTACAGACCCGGACAGTCACTGCGACTCTGGTCGGCAGATGCTTCTGAGACCGACGCGCACGATGCGGATATCCTTGCACTCTTTACTACGGGATCGGCAGAGCCGCAGGCCGGAAGAGTGAATATCAATTCAACGCAGAAGGATGTTTTAAAGGCGTTTTTCAGTGATGTTACAACGGTTTCTGCAGACGCGGCTGCCCAAGCAGTTACTGAGCATGAAGGCGTCTTCACAAATCGCGGACAAGTATTCGGTGATGTAGCCGGGATTTCCGGCAGCGACCCCAGTAAAGATAGACTCGAAGAACAAGCTGTGGCTAAGCTGGCTGAGCTGGCTACTGTAAATCAGCATATATATACAGCCATTGTTTGTGCTCAAACCGTTAAAGACGTGGGTGGTATGAAATACGACAGTAACGGGGATGGCACAGCAGATACAACAGCGGCGTACAATCAGTGGGATGTCGTAAAAAACGCGGACGGCGAAGTGACCAGACACGTCGATAAAATTCTGGCCGAAAATCGAATCAAAGCCACCCTGCGGATTAATCCATACACGAAGAAAGTTTCTGTGGTACGGATGGATTCGCCCTTTCGGCAATAGCAGAAACATAGAACCGAATTCCACGACGAGCGTGCCGGTTGATGCTGCGGGTGAGCGGAAAACCTCTTTACGCAAGGGACGGACGCTATGTCGTCTGCCGGCGGCAGTAATCCAGACCTCACGTTCTGGTAATCACGGTCCGATGCTTTTTCCCGGAAATTGCGGTTAGACGGATATTTATCCGGCGAGTGCTCTTTGCAGGTGTCAAACGGGTTGTAGCTTCGGTGAGGCAGAGGGATGTTCAGGGTTTGTGTCCTTCGATTGTGCCGTCCGGCGGGACGGTGTCGCTCCCGCCGACAGGCGCCTCTACCACTCTTATCTTCTTCCATACCCCTCGTCTAAAACGGGTGCACATAACGCTCCCGAAAAGCGCGACGCATCCCACGAAAAGGATCCACGCGTGAAGAGGGTGAACCGTTAGTACGTGGATGCTGATCATCATGACGGCCACCATGAACCAGTGCAGCAGGACAGACGCGGCCATGACCCATTTGGTATCACCTGCGCCACGGAGAGCCCCGCCGATCGTGAGATAAGTGGCATCAGCCAGGGTATATATCGCCGCCAGCCGGATCATGTTCCGCGCCAACGGCAGGATAGTCTCTTCGGAGCCCATGCTTTGCTCAGCGGGGATGAACAGTTTCGCTAAAAACGCCGGGGCGAAGATGAACAGGCACATCAGCACGCCGGCGTAAATATACGCAAGCTTGAGTCCGGAATAAGCAGAGCGTTCAGCGTGGGCGCTGTCTTCTCCCCCCATGAACCGTCCTACTAAACTCATTGTCGCTATATTGAAACCCAGCATCGGGACAAACGCGACCATGTCCCAATTGAACGTAATGGTGACAGCCGCGGCAACTTTGGACCCATAGGAATGAAACGATTGTACGACCAGGTTGAAAGCGGTCACGTTCAGACAAAGTTCGATGCCCGTCGGGAGCCCGAAACGAATAAGTTTTGAAAAGACCGCCGGGTTGAATGAACGCGCCAAGTGTGTACCGAATTCGAGACGGTATTTTCTGCTGAGGTAGACAGCAACCAGGATCGCCAAACCGCAGAACCGGGAAAAGACTGTGCCGATAGCAGCCCCGGTGATGTTCATAGGTGGAAAGCCCAGTTTGCCGAAAATCAGCACGTAGTTTACAACGATATTGATGCACATCGCCACGAGGTTGGCCACCATCACAACCCGTGTCCGCCCGATGCCGGCAAAGAAACCGCTGAAGGCGAGGCGTGCCATGAGTATGACACTCCCGCCCATAAGGATGCGGAAGTATCGTTGTTCCAGTGGAATTTGTTCCGGGGCGTGACCGAAAAGTTCAAAGATGTGGGGACCGAAAAGTACCATCAGCACGATAACCGGCAGACTGAGACCCACCACGGCCAGCCCCTGAATAACGACGCTGGGGCACTGATTTTTACGATGGGCGCCGAAGTGCTGTGCGACCAAAGCGTTGGTGTAGTTGATAATGCCGACGAAAAACGTCAGGGAAGTGAAGGCGGTGAGTCCACCGGTCATGGCCGCAGCCATGTGGGCGTCGCTCACATGGGCCAGATACAGGCGGTCCACGAACATCATGGCGGTGTCTGATGCCTGCGACACTATGATAGGGAAGGCGATCGGCAGAAGTTGCGCAATACCGCCCGGACCGTGTATATGGTTGTTTTTGAAACGGCTGATGTTCATGCTGTACGTGGGGGAAGACTTTCAGGATGCGTCTTATAAGTTCAGGTTGTCATCAGTAATATGAGCGGGAAGAATGTGTCTTCCTCGTAGACACATTCTTTTCCGGAATTACGATGCGATGGCTACCTGCCGTGCAGACTGCTCAATGGTAAACAAACAGCTTACGTAAAGCTTACAATAATCGTTGGAAAGCTGTGCGAGCCTGCTACTGTCTGTTTCTTCAGCAGAAGATCCCGGTGACGGCAGCCAGCCTCGTTCGCGTCCGCTGATTCCCGGCGATGATGATAGGCGCGGGGCCAAAAACTGCGGCTGAGCATGAATGCTTACGCGTGCATGCCGCGAAGGCGCTGGATGCGTTCGTCCATCGGGGGATGGGTACTGAACAGATTCGCCAGTCCCTTTTTACTGAAAGGGTTGACGATAAAAAGATGAGACGTGTTCGAGTGGGCGTTTTTGAGGGGGACCTGTCGACTGTAGGCATCGAGTTTCTCCAGTGCATCAGCGAGCTTGTTCGGGTCCCCCGCCACTCGGGCGCCGGATTGATCCGCCAGATACTCCCGGGATCGGGAGATCGCCATTTGAATAATCATTGCTGCGATGGGCGCGGTAATGGCCATCGCGAGAAGTATCAGGGGGTTTCCTTCGTCGTCATCACCTCCCAGGCCGCCGAACATGGCCGTAAACTGTACGATCTGGGAGATGAACATGATGGCTCCTGCCAAAGTGGCGGTGATGGTCTGAATAAGGATATCGCGGTTCCGTACATGCGACAATTCGTGGGCGATGACGCCTCTGAGTTCATCTGCGGAAAGGAGTTTTAAAATGCCTTCGGTGACGGCGACCACGCCGTGCTGGGGGTTCCGCCCTGTGGCGAAAGCATTCGGCGATGGGTCGGGTACGATGTACACCCGGGGCATGGGGATTTCTGCACGATGGGCGAGATCTTCCACGATACGGTACAGTTCGGGTTGCTCTTTCCGGCTGACTTCTCGAGCGCGCTGCATGGTGAGGATCAGGCGGTCAGAAAACCAGTAACTTCCCACGTTCATTGCGATCGCGAAGAGGAAGGCAATAATGAGTCCTCCTTTACCGAAAAAACTGCCGAACAATAGAACGATGGCGGTCAGGCCGCCTAATAATAGACCTGTTTTCAGTTGGTTAAGCATAAGTAGTGTCCACTTTCTTCCTTTTGTTCAGGTTACAGGGGTGGGTAGATACGTTTGGACACGCCTGTCAGCGGCAGGATCCTTCTCTCTGAACCGTTCTTGTCGAAGAATAGCATGTACTATATATACCCGCGCGGACAGCGACCACGCCCTCCGATAAGCACCGAAGGGGTGGTCGCCTTGGGCGGGTACCGACAAGGTCCACGAGTCCGAGCTCAGCTCGTGGTCGGTGATCCGGTGGTTTCTTCTTCTTTTTGTGCTGTGTCCGCGTTCTTCTCCGGCTCCTGTTGCCGGATCTCCAGGTGGTCGTCCGCGGCGTCTACATGGATCTTATGCCCCTCCTGGAGCTCGCCGGCTACCAGTTTCCGGGATACAGGCGTTTCGAGTTCGCGGGTTACTGCGCGCTTCAGCGGTCTTGCGCCGTAAACCGGATCGTATCCGCGCTGAGCGAGGAATTCGCGCGCCGCTTGCGTTGTTTCCAGCTGGATGTCCATGTCCGCCAACCGCTTGGCGAAATCGTTCAGCTGCAACTTCACGATCTGCAGGATGTCTTCATGTTCCAGAGCATGGAACACCACGATATCGTCGATACGGTTGAGGAACTCCGGCCGGAAGTAATTCGGCAGTTCGGAGGTTACCTGCTCGCGCATTTTTTCGTGATCGGTGTCCCGGCTTTCCATGATGTGCCGGCTGCCGACGTTTGAGGTCATGATCACGATGGTGTTTTTGAAGTCCACCGTACGCCCATGCGAATCGGTGAGCCGGCCCTCGTCCAGGATCTGCAGGAGAAGGTTGAAAACGTCCGGGTGCGCTTTCTCTATTTCGTCCAGCAGAATGACTGAATACGGATGCCGCCGTATCGCCTCTGTCAGCTGGCCGCCCTCTTCATAGCCCACGTATCCGGGCGGGGACCCGATCATGCGTGCAACGGCATGTTTCTCCATGTATTCGGACATGTCGAGGCGGACCATGGCATGTTCGTCGTCGAACAGTTGCCACGCCAGGGTGCGGGTAAGCTCTGTTTTCCCGACTCCGGTAGGCCCGAGGAACATGAAGCTGCCGATCGGCTTCTCCGGATTCTGCAAGCCGGCGCGGGCTCGCAGGACGGCGTCGGACACGGCGTTGACCGCTTGATCCTGGCCTACCACGCGTTCGTGCAGGCGTTCGTTCAGGCTGAGGAGTTTGTCTCTCTCAGATTGGACCAGCCGGCTTACCGGAATGTTGGTCCAGCGGCTTACGATTTCAGCGATATCTTCTTCTGTCACCTCTTCTTTCAGGAGACGGTCACTGTCGCTTTCTTCGGAGCGCTGTTCCGCCTGTTCAAGTTTTTGTTCCAGCTCCGGAATCGTGCCGTTCCGGAGTTGGGCTGCCTTATCCAGGTCATACTCGCGTTCGGCTTTCGCCAGGGACTGCCGCGCCAATTCCAGATTTTCGCGCAGTTCACGCACCTCGGAAATGGTCTCTTTTTCCTTAGACCACTTTTCCTCGAGTTCTTGAGCTCTGTTCTTCACCTGTTCCAGCTCAGCGGAAATCCTTTGAGCCTGGTTGCGCGAGGCTTCATCGTCTTCTTCCTCAAGACCGGCAAGTTCGATTTCCAGCTGCATCTGCCGCCGGTAGATTTCGTCAAGCTCTCGCGGTCGGCTGTCGATTTCGGTGCGGATTTTTGCTCCCGCTTCGTCAACGAGGTCGATGGCTTTGTCCGGCAGGAATCGGTCGGAAACGTACCGGTCGGAGAGACGGGCCGCCGCCAGAAGTGCATTGTCCCGGAGTTTTACGCCGTGATGCACTTCGTACCGTTCCCGTAGGCCCCGAAGAATCGAAACCGTCTGTTCGATCGTCGGTTCGTTTATCATGACGCTTTGGAAACGGCGTTCAAGAGCGGCATCACCTTCAACGTTTTTACGGTATTCGTCGATGGTGGTGGCGCCGATGCAGTGCAGTTCCCCTCGGGCAAGCATCGGCTTCAATATGTTGCTGGCGTCCATGGAGCCTTCAGCTGCCCCCGCGCCGACAACGGTGTGAAGCTCGTCGATAAAGAGGATGATGTTCCCCTCCTCGGATACTTCCTTGAGCACCGCTTTTAAGCGTTCTTCAAATTCGCCGCGGTATTTCGCGCCCGCAACCAGTGCTCCCATATCAAGCGCTACGATCCGATACTGTTTCAGACCTTCCGGTACATCTCCACGAACGACCCGGAGTGCCAATCCTTCGACGATAGCTGTTTTACCAACGCCCGCGTCGCCGATAAGCACCGGGTTGTTTTTTGTGCGTCGGGAAAGAATCTGGATCGTGCGACGGATTTCCTGGTCGCGGCCTATGACCGGGTCAAGTTTGTCCTGTTCAGCCAGTTCGGTCAGGTCTTTGCCATACTTGTCCAGTGCTTCGAATGTACTTTCAGGGTTGGACGAAGTGACGCGCTGATTGCCGCGCACTTTCTGGATGGCTTGCAGAAGTTTGTCCCGGTCAATATTGTGCTTTTCCAGGATGTTACGAATCTGCTCCGATTTGTCAAATAAACCGAGAAGCAGATGCTCGACGCTTATGTATTCGTCTTTCAGGGTGTTTGCTTCCTGTTGAGCAGCGTCCAGAACGGCCGATAAGTCGCGGGACATGTATACCTGGGTTGCTCCCGGTCCTTCCACCGATGGAATCCGCTGCAGAGCTTTATCCACATCCTGCTTGACTGCCTGCTCGTCTATGCCTGCTTGTTGAAGGGTGCGTCCAACGAGGCCATCCTTTTGTTCCAGTAGCGTGGCAAGCAGATGAAGGGGGTGAAGTTCCTGATGACTATGTCGAGCAGCAAGCTGTTGCGTTCCTGCCACAGCCTCCTGTGCTTTTTGTGTAAAGTTTTCGAGATTCATAATCGCGTACTCCTTTCTATTTCGCAGCGTCGTATTCGCTTTTTCAGCTCTTTGTTCAATGTTTCGAGTTCGAGTGTGTTTAAGCATATCGTATGCCAGAAACCGGATAAAAACGTATAGCAGGGGTGAGAAGGGGTGAAAGAAATCAGAAAAGCGAATCCGGTGTATGTCAAAGGTGTGACAATATGGCACGGTCTTGGCAGGGGGCGGGTACATTGCGACAATCTGTCCAACGTTTCAGGGGTAACGGGCAAAGGTGAAGGAGGTAAAGTGAAGTATGGTCGAGGAAGGCATCGACGCTATATTCCGACGAGAGCGTTTACGTCATACGCGGGTTCTTAATACGCGGGGTAAATCCGGCAGAATACGTTACGATAAGGAAGACGTGACTGAGAAATGCAGGACGCGGATAT
>CAJXKU010000118.1 GCA_913055945.1 uncultured Lentisphaerota bacterium
GGCAATTTCGGCGTGCAGCTGCGGGATGATGCGCCTGTCCTTACCGCTTCGCCCACGCAGTTGGACCCCGGCACCTGGACAACGCAGGGACTGCCGTTTTACAGCGGCCACGTTTCCTACTTTATGGAGGCACAACCGCAACCCGGACCGGAGGAAAAGGTGTTTCTCGCTGTCAACGACTATACGGGGGTGGCGGTCCGCGCGTTCGTCGACCATCAGGAAGCTGGCATCATAGCGTGGCCGCCGAATGAGATTGAATTGACCTCTTATTTTCAGGATACCCGCGCAAGCCGTACCATCTCGGTGCAGGTACTGGGCCACCGCCGAAACTCTCACGGGCCGTTGCACAACAGCAGGACGGTACTGAGAGGGGTAGGCCCCGGACAATTTGAAACGGACGGTGACGACTGGTGTGAAGGATACAACCTTGTTTCGTGCGGTCTGCAGCAGCCGCCGCAGCTTTCCGTCCGTCGATAAGCCGAAGAAAAGACAGAATGATTGCCGAGTTTCAGGTTACCACAGCGGCCGGAAGATGTCCAGAAACGAAGCAGACATAGTAAAAGAGGTGATTCTCAGAGCGTCGAGCATCACCTTACAACGGGTGGTAAGGATCCGATAGCGTTTATCAATATTCACCACCCCTTGAACCTAAAATTCAGGTTGAAGGATCCGTCCAATCCACTGGGTCTCCCGGCCGCATGCTTGGAGGCGGTCGCGACAGAACAGCTCGACAACCTCCTCACGGATGAGCTCGCGGTATCTGCGTTCATTCAAACTGCGCAGTTCGCGGCACCGTCGCCGTAAATATCGGGCCGCCGGTGTGCGGAGAAATGAGGCGCTCTTTCAGAGCGCAGCAGTATCTTTGTAATATCCGGGTTCCCAGGGTTCCATTCCGGCCGCAGAGCGGGCCCGAATTGCACCCTGGGCCAACGATGAAATCGGACCGTTGGCCCTCATCCATACAACTGCGCAAGACTCTTCGGACGTTGTCCAGCGCAGACGCTCGGTATAAAAATCCGGATGACGAGAACGGCCGACGAGACCGGATCACGAGTACGAATTTTAATCGTCTCCCGCTATCGTTGACCGAAACGCGCCGCTGTTTTCTCCGGCGAAGTGCCTTCGCATCAGTCTACCGATCGGCGAAGCCGATCTTTCGGATTGCGGCGCGTTTATGCGCCGCTTTGTACTGTCTGCAGGCACTCCGTGCAGGCATTGCATGCAGCCCACTGCGTGGAGCATGACAAAACATCCTGGATGTCGATGACAAGTTGACGCAGTTCCTAAACGGAGTTTGACACGCT
Organism: uncultured Lentisphaerota bacterium; assembly: GCA_913055945.1. Lineage (GTDB taxonomy): Bacteria > Verrucomicrobiota > Lentisphaeria > Oligosphaerales > CAJXKU01 > CAJXKU01. The sequence goes on from CAJXKU010000118.1 coordinate 1,305, forward strand.
GAATGCAATTCCAAAACGCTGCAGAACCCGCAGCGCACGCCAAAGATAGCCTTGCGGCTATCGTACATATACCGATCGGCGAAGCCGATCTCTGTAGGGCCGAAGGCCCGACCTCATATCAGCCCAGGGTGGAGTTCCGCGCCCAGCGGGCGTGGAACGCAACCCTGGGTACAGAAGGGTGCCCTGCATTCTGTGCGCTGTAAGCGCACTTCATAAGGTTTACCAGTGGCGTGGGGAACCTACATCAACAACTCTACGACTATGGCGTGCGGTTTGCTCATCTGAGTGAGGGCTGAAGTCCGGGATGCCCTTTCAGCTACCAGGCTAGAGCGGTGTAGCCGAATTGCCTTGACGAAATCTTCGCTGATAACCGTTTAAACAAAGGGCAGAAGTGCGGAACATGGCTTATACATCGCACGGTCTGTCATTTGCCTTACGGGGTAAGAAAATTGCGAAATGCCCCTTGTAACTTTCTCCCGCACCTTGTCTCGAACCATCGTCCGCTTTTCGTCTTTTACACTCGTATTATGACACTATCTGCCCGCCGACTTCGCTGCTATGCAGCCGCAACTGTATGACAACGGGGATCGCGAAACTTACAAAGCAACCCCCCGAAAAACGATCACCGCTCAATGCATTTCCTGCCCGCCGGTAACATTAAGGGCCTGCCCTGTCATGTAGGAAGATTGGTCGGAGGCCAAAAACGTCACAACGTTGCATACATCCTCGTATTCGCAGGCCCGTCGCATAGGAACCTTGTCAATATACTTCTGCCGCACTTCTTCCTCGGTAATACCTTGATTCTGCGCATACTGCTTGAACAGTGAATTCACCCACAGCGGCGAATTCAGCAGGTTACCGGGACACACGGCATTACAACGGACACCTGACTCTGCCAGTTCAAGCCCCATGCTCTGGGTAAGCCCAATGCCGCCGAACTTACTTGCTGCATAGGAAGAATTCTTCGCGCTGCCCTTCTTGCCAGACTTCGAATTTATCTGGATAATCGATCCGTAGCCCTGCGGCTTCATCACTTTGGCCGCATGCTTGACCGTCAGAAAGTAGCCGAAAAGGTTCACGGTCATTACGGTCCGCCAGTTTTCGGCGTCTGCTTCGGTAATGGGCTCTGCAATCAAAACACCCGCATTGGCTACGACAATGTCTATATTCCCGTATTCATTCACAGCGACGCTGAAAAGGTTCTCCACGTCTTCCTCCTTGGTCACATCACATTTACAGGACAGCACGTGACGGCCGCTCTCTGCGGAAACTTCTTCTGCTGCCTGCCGCATTGTATCCTCTTTCAGGTCTGCCATGACAAGATCGGCACCCTCAGTGGCCAAGCGCCTGCAGATTTCTTTCCCGAGCCCTTGCGCTCCGCCTGTCACAACAGCCGTTTTTTCCTGCAGTACACCCATAGCTAATTCTCTCCTTACCGTTTTATTTCCTTTATAATACGCCGCAGCCGTATTCAGCGAGCAGAATATTCTCCGCCGACAATGTCCAGACGCCATTGTCCAGCTGTGCTGCGATCTCAGGCGCCTTTTCCTTCAGTTCCTCCAGCTTGGTTAAATCCAGCCCTCTGCACTGGGGGTAAAGCATGATTTTGCCGTCCACTTCCTGGTTCTTCACAGCTTCCAGAGCTTCCGGAGCGCCGTCGAGGCCACACACGGCGGCCACAGAGACATTGGTGTCCAATTGCCCCGCCTGAACACGCTGGAGAACAACACGCATATCTTCCATGACCGACCCGCTGGTACCGATGAAATACAAGCCCTTGTCTACGTATGTATTCATATCGATCGTGCCGGTTTTATCGGTCGGAATACCCGCGAAGATATTGATGATGCCGTTTCTGTTGGATTTGTTGACAGCTTCTGCCACCAGATCGGGCACCGGGACCATGATGACAGCATAATCCACAGCGCTTGTCAACGGCGCTTTTTCCGGATTGTAAGACTGGTAGCTCGCTCCGCTGTCTTCAGCCGCCGGAGCTGCAATTTTATCCAATGTCGCCAGCCGTTCTTCGCTCAAATCGCCGGCATACACGGTTATTCCCTGAAAACCCCTCCGAATATTCCGCACCACATGCATCGTGCCCATGGGGCCGCCTGCACCAGCGATATGTATTGTATCGTTATCCCGTATTTCACCGGAAGCAGGAATGGTGCTGTACCCCTCCAAAGGATGAGTGCCATTGGTCCCCGTGAGCCGGATTCCCTGATAATGCACGCCCCCGAGCGGCGTAACAACCTCGCGTTCGAACCGACCACCGCACAGGACGAGATTCAACAGGCCGTGATCCGCGCATACCGCGAACAAACGTTCAAGCGTGTCTGCAGAGCTGCCGAAGTAAATGATGTCATCGAACTCTTCACTTTCAAGTTCACTTATGGCGTCAGCCTTTTCAGGTTTGACAGGCAGCGGGTCCTCCGACATTTCTCCAATCCACACGAGCCGGGATGGTGCATCGCACACCTTAAAAACCTCAGTCAGTACACCATCTTCAGGTTGCGTGTCACACACAACAAGGAGGCTACCGTTCTGCTGTACTCCCTGCCTTTCCGGGGAACGATACGACTCCTCCACGCACGCCCACGGCTCGACCAGGCTGAAGGCAGACGCAGAACGACCGCCCTGTTCAACCGGCAGCAGCATGCACTCACCTTCCGGCGAAAACACGATACGCTCATCCAGGAGGGTGTACTCCTGCATAGCGCCTTCAAAATTGTAGCCGAACGCACCATTGGAATTGGCCGTCTTCAGCCAGCGCCAGTCGGCTTGGATGAAATAGCTTTCACCCGGCTTGAAATGCGCCACCTTAGAGCCGGTCTGCACCACCTCCACCACCGGTTCATGCCCCGGTACAGCAGGCTGCTCACCGGGCACATAACACGGGTTTTCTTCTAATACATCTTCGTCAATACCACTGATGACTTCCGACTTCCGGGCGTGACTCGAAAACTGTTTCAACAGTTTCAGGTCTGAAAAGCACACACCGACAACGACCACGCGACACAGAAACTGATACGGCCCCGGCGTCGGCACATCTTTGTCCCGATTAAGCGTCACCTGTTCAGGGCCTACAATCTGCAGCGCGTGCTGTTTATCCGGAATTTCCATTGCTTACGTCTCCTGTTTTCTTTTCAATCCGCGTAATTCAGATTCAATATTTCATCAGGTGTCATTTCCGACGTAACCGCCGGCATTTCTGTTTTTCTATGAGCCGACAGACGTGCGCCTACGTCGGCGTAGAACTTCTTCTTATCCGTCGTTCGGGTAAATCGGGAGGCCGCCCAATCGCTCTCATACCCAATGCCTGCACAACGCTGCATGGCAGCGTGTGCCACAGCGACCATAGCACCTTCATAAAAATCCGGCCACAGGGGCTTTAATTCATCACAGCGGAAGTCGTTCTCAAGTTTATTGCTGGGACTGTTCATCTCGGTCCCCGCTAACACAGGAAGCCCAAGCTCGCGGCATAATCTTACCACCGCATACAAGTTCTCCAGTTTTTCATCTTTGACCCCCGGTGTGTAATTCCTCGCCGGAATAATATTCAACGCCGCTGCACCGCTTTGCATTGCCGTTTTACATAGGCGTTCCATGTCCTGTTCACCGCTTGTTGTACCATCAAGCCAGGCGATGACCGGAATCCCGCCCGCCTCCAGAACAAAACGGTTCATGTCCGCCATCAGCGGAAACGACCCCTGATCGGGCGCAACATAACCGACGCCGCCTCTTTTCATTGTCTTTTTACGAATCATATCCTGAAGGGCCGAACCGCTCGGCAGATCCATATCGCCACGGCTGACGCCCAACTTCTTCTCCCAGAATTCGGCCAACTCTTCTTCGTCCGGAAACTGCTCCGCTGCTTTTCGGGCAAACGCATGACACAGGTGCCGCTCCGTGGCGTTTCCCGCCGGCGTTAACGGACGTACATCCGTATCAAAGTCAAGTGTAACCGGCGTCAAAAAGTCGTTTACACGCTGTAACAGGGCTTGCGTGCGGCTGGCTGCCGTTTCGCGCATGCTGTCGAGAAAGTCCGCGGCAAAACCGCCCGCAGGCACATGCGGAATTCCTATTCCTATATGGTAGGCAATCCCCGGCTCACCGGGAGAATTGATTTCGCAGTCAGCGAACTCGGGCACAAACACGCGGGACTCCACGCCCGCAGCAACAGGTATACCAAAGGTCTTTCCGGCGGCATAACATTCTTCAAGTCCGTCAAGAACGTCAAAATCCACCATCCCTGAAGCACAGAATCCTTCCCTTCGGGCAATATACGCAAGGTGCGACGGGGAGTAGCCGTGGGCATTGTAAGAGTAGAAGGAATGCAGGTGCATATTGCACGTACGGCGAGGCTCAGGGAAATCTGTAACCGCCGCGATGTCCCGCGCGGCACGCGCACGTAAAGAACCATCAAAACTGTCCAGTTGCTCTTCGAGTGCTGTAAGCTCGGACGATTGTGACGTACCCATGTGTCCTCCTTGATCTCTTTTTTCGATTGAGACGGGAGATCTTAAAGGTGATCAACCTTCGTTGTTTGCGTTTTCCGCGAGCCGCCATGCCGATTCCAACGAAATCAGAACAAATCAAAGACTTTCAAAACTTAAAATAGTTGTTATATTGAAAATTCCAAATATTCAGTCATATTACCACAAACTCCCACATAAAGATCGGTGCTGTAATGCTTGCTTTACAACGACACAGAGAGATTTTAAACATTCTGGCCGCAGAAGGACAGATCCGGGTGCCGGATCTCGCCACACGGTTTGAGGTCACGGAAGAAACAATACGGCGCGATTTGGCTTCGCTGGAAGCACAGGGTGGTTTGGTGCGTACCCATGGTGGGGCTTTACCTTCCGAAAAGGATTCCATGCATGAGCAACCTTATTGGAAACGCGAGCTTTTTATGGCAAAGGAAAAACGAGCCATCGCACGCCGAGCCGTCGAAAACGTCGCACCGGGAGAAACCATTATGATCGACGGCAGCTCTTCAGCGCTCTGTGCGGCGCGCGAACTACCGGATCTCGACGTAACCGTGTTGACCCATTCACTCCAGGTTGCGTGGACGCTGGCCGATCGGGAACACGTGAACATCGTCGGAATAGGCGGCAGACTCTCCCGCTTCTCGCTGTCGTTTATCGGCTCGAAGACGGTGAACGACTTACGCGAATACCACGCGAACACTCTGTTTTTTTCCTGTCGCGGCATAAGCCTGGATTGGGGTTTGAGTGACGCTAACGAGGAACAGGCCATTCTCCGTGGACAGATGTTAACAAACTCCGAGAAGAGCATCTGCCTTGCAGACCATAGCAAATTCAATGTTACTGCATTACGACACGTGGCCGATTTTGCGGATATCGATGCACTGATCACAGACGATCAGGTGGACGACGCTGTATTAAAAGAACTTAGAGATAAACACGTAGATATTGACGTGGTTCGTCCAGGGAAAAGCTACTGAAAACATGGAGCACGGATAACTATGGCGAAAAAGAACCCAGAACCACAGCAGAACCCGGCTTATCGCAGCGACCGAGAACCGGATTTCACGCCCTTTGAAATCCAGCCGGGACCGATCCCTGCTTACCAATATCAGAAAGACCTGAAGACCGAATTCGAAGCAGGAACGATTGATAAACAACATGCGATCGACTTGCTCGAGGATATGCTCACCGTGCGTGAACTCGAAGACATGATCGTACGTCTGCGTTCCGGCGCGTACGAGCCGTTGTTGGCCTTTAATTACCGAGGCCCCACGCACGTATCCATCGGCCAGGAAGGAACATCTGTAGGCGCCTGCAGCGCCCTGGCACTGCAGGACAATATCACCAGCACACACCGTGGACACGGGGACAGTCTTGCCAAGGGGCTGGTGGCCCTTCGGGAAATGACCGAAGATCAGCTTCGAACGCGGGTTCCGGATGCCCAAGCGGATAGCTATGACGAGCTATTGAATGCAGCCATTGACGACCATGTTTTCCGGACGATCGCGGAACTTTTCGGCAAGGAGGACGGTTACTGCAAAGGTCGCGGCGGCGGCATGCACATTGCCGACTTCCGTATCGGCCATCTGGGCGCAAATGCCATCGTTGGCGGCGGCGTACCTATTGCTACGGGGGCGGCCATGGCAGCACGGTACAAAGGGACCGCCAACATGGTGTGCTGCTTCGCCGGCGACGGTGCCTTTGCCAACGGCGTGGTACTGGAATCTCTCAATTGGGCAACCCAGGCGCAGTGGGTCAATCATTTGGCGCAAGCCCGGCAATACGGCTTGCCGATTACGTTTGTAATCGAAAACAACCACTACGGCATGACCGGCAGAGCTGATGATGAAGTCATGGGCGTAGACAAACTCGCACGTCGCGGTGCAGGTTTTGCGAAAGACAACATGCACGCCGAAGTGGTGAATGGTATGGATGTACTGGCTGTCAAAGACGCCTTGACGCGTGCCGGGCAAATATGCCGCCAGGGCAAAGGCCCCGTTCTTCTGGAAGTCGATACCTATCGCTACTACGGACACTCGCTAAGTGACCCCCGCAAAGAATATCGCACAAGCGAAGAAGAAACTGCCTGGAAAGAACTTGATGCGATCGAATCGTATAAAAAGCAGATTCAGGATGCCGGCATACTGGACGAGTCAGGCATCAGAGAGTTGGAAGAAAAAGTTTCTGATCGCAATGCCCGCATGGCCGTTAAGGCTTCAGAAGCCCCTGACCCATCGCCGCGGGAAGTCCTGAAATACTTATACACAGATACGGTTGAAGATACCGTCCCGGAAGAGCATCAGCACGTGGAAATAATCGAAGAGCCACCGGCTACTGACCGGGATGAAGACGGCAACCTCCCCTACAGGGATGCCATCAAAGAAGCCTTGATCGAAGAAATGCAGCGCGATAACCGTGTCATCTTTTACGGCGAAGACGTCGCGGATTACGGGAATGCATTTAAAGTGACCAAAGGCCTGCTTGAAACGTTCGGACGGGACAGGGTTTTTAACACCCCGATCTCGGAAGCCTGTATCTGCGGAACTGCGGTCGGTTCCTCCATGGTCGGATTACGCCCCGTGGTCGAGCTGATGTACATGGACTTTGCGTTGATGGCTTCTGACCAGATCAGCAATCAAGCGGCCAAGTGGCATTACATGTCCGGCGCGCAAGTGGAGATACCGCTGGTCGTAAGAGCTTCTGTCGGCGGGGGCAAGGGGTACGGCGGACAGCATTCCCAGACATTGGAGTCCGTGTTCGCGCACATTCCCGGCATGTACGTGATTTATCCGGCAACCCCCCACGATGCGAAGGGGTTACTGAAAGCGGCGATCCGGGACAACAACCCCGTCATGTTTGTGGAATCACAACTCTTGTATCAGAAGAAGGATGTTGTACCCGAAGAGACGTACACGCTCCCGATCGGCACCGCAGATATTAAACGACGCGGAAAGCACGTAACCCTTGTGGCGTGGGGACCGGCTGTGCTTGACGCGCTGAAAGCTGCTGACAGACTCGCAAATGAAGAGAATATCGACGCCGAAGTTATCGATATCCGTTCACTCGTCCCGCTGGATATGGATACTATCCTGCGATCTGTGGAGAAAACGGGACGTTGTGTGGTTATGAGCCAAGCGGTGGACGTGGGGAGTTATACCGGAAATATCGCGGCACGCATCATGGAGGAAGGCTTTGATTATCTCGACGCGCCTGTTTTGCGGGTTGGAGCTCAAAACGGTATCGCACCTCAATCTCACATCCTGGAAGCAGCGTTCCTGCCTGACGATGAAGATATCATGGCAACGGCAAAAGAACTGTTTTAAAAACTGGGGGCTTCAACGATGGCGCATCCCGTAGCAATGCCGAAACCCGGCCAGTATACAGAAGAGTGCATAATCTTAAACTGGCACAAAAACGAAGGGGACAAAGTATCGAAAGGCGATGTCCTTTTCGAGATTGAGACTGATAAAGCTGCCATGGAAGTGGAAAGCTTTTTCGATGGAACACTGCTCAAAGTCTACGCCGCAGCCGGCGACACTGTACCTGTTCAACAGGTGGTGGCCTATATCGGGGAACCGGGCGAAACCGTCCCGGAGACCCCCCCTGCCCCGCCCGGTGCTGCAACAGAAGAAGAAAAGCCGTCGAAAGAAAGCAGAAAAAAACGCGCAGCGACTGAATCTGCCTCAGAGGAACCGGCCTCAGCCCCGTCCGGGAAAAGCGCTGAAGATGAACCCCCTAAGCAGGCAACAACCGAGGCAGCCGCTGAACAGGCAGAAGAGAAAAAAGCATCTCGACCGGAAAGGCTGAAAATCAGTCCCAGAGCACGGGCCTTCGCCCAACACTGCGCCGTGGACCCCGGCCCTGTACAGGGGACAGGACCCGGCGGACGTATTGTAGAAAAAGACGTGCGTGCGTATCTGGAAAATCAGGGGAATGAGAAAATCCGTATT
>CAJXKU010000119.1 GCA_913055945.1 uncultured Lentisphaerota bacterium
TGAGAGAACTGCGTTCAGCGTCTCGTCAACATCCAGGATGTACTTGTCCCGCTGGACGCAGTCCCTCGTATGAGACTAACTGCGTTAAGCGATTCGTTACAGTCAACCCCCCGATTAGTCTCTTGTTTGGGGTGTCAGGACGTTGGCCGGTGGAAAGGCTCGTATGAGAGAACTGCGTTCAGCGTGTCAAACTGCGTTTAGCAAACTGCGTTCAGCGCGTCGTTAACATCCAGGATGTACTTGTCCCGCTCCACGCAGTGGCTCCATGCAATGGCTCGTAAACGACTCGGTCCCGCGACTGCATGAAGCCAAACCATACTGAAGTATGAACTCTGACCAGCCAAAACCGCGCCATCGACTTGTCGGCGTTCAAGGCAAATAATTCTGAACGTGACCAGGTAACCGGAAACTTCTTCCTGCCGCTGATCCTTATACCCAACCTTTCCGCCCCTCCAGGCTTTAGCAGTGTTCTTTATCCATAACATGCGTGTTACGCAATGATCCGTGCGTATTGCTGTAAGCATAGTCTCATATAATCCTCCCGCGGCATATCCCTGAGTGAGTTCGGAAATGTGGAGCGTTCAGATTTGCCCGCTTAAAGGCATACTTCATGCGACAGATAAAAACCGCATTCTTCCGGAATGAAAAAAACGACAAACTGTCAAAAGGTTAAACGCAATGATCGAAAGCGCCTACAGACTAGCTTCCAGCCTCGAAGTAGAAAGGCGTCAACAGGAATTAACGGCGTCAAACATAGCCGGAGCCCAGATTCCCGGTTACAAGGCGCGCCATATCAATTCAGAGAGTTTTCAACAGGAACTGTCCCAACAGACAGAGGACACCCTGGGCAGCTTCGGGGTAAAAGCAAACGAAGTCAAGACCTATTTTGGGGACGCGGCGATTAAAAACACATCCCGGCCTCTGGATTTTGCCCTCAGCGGCGATGGGTTCTTCCAGGTTCAGACACCGGATGGCGAAAACCTTCTCACCCGCACCGGCCGATTTCATGTTTCGGCTGATGGAACACTCCAGACGGCGGAAGGGTATGACGTGATGGGGGATGGCGGCCGGGCCATTGAACTGCCGGAGGATGTATCGCTCCGCGACCTTTCTGTCAGGGGGGACGGTACGCTGACAGTGACAACAACGGAAGGAGGTTCTGATACTTTAGGCAAGCTGGCGATAGGGACCGTCGAGGATAAACAGCAACTCACCCGGCTGTCGGCAAAGTATTTCAGACCTCAGGAGCAGCAGCAGGTGACGACACCTGAGGATTTTTCTGTGCTCAACAAATGTTATGAAACGGCCAACGTTTCCCCTATCCGGGAAATGACAGAAATGATTGAAACAGCGCGACGTTTTCAGACGGGAAACAAGATGATCAAAATGCTACGGACTATCAGTAGACAGGAAATTCAGAAGATGAGCTGAGTACGGGAGGACCTATTATGGAACGCGCACTTTGGGCAGCAGCCTCGGGCATGAATGCGCAACAGACGTTGACCGATACGATCGCGAATAATATCGCAAACGCCAACACCACGGCTTACAAGCAGAGCGACGTCCAGTTTCAGGATATGCTTTACCAGACATTAAAAGCGCCGGGGGCTCCGACAGAACAGGCGGCGATCCCTGCGGGAAAGCAGATGGGTACAGGCGTGAGTACGCAGTCGGTGAGTAAGATCTTTACGCAGGGATCGTTGCAGAAGTCCGGTGGACCTCTGGACTTCGCTATAGAGGGAAAAGGTTTCTTTGAGGTCACAAAACCGGACGGTACGTCGGCGTATACACGTGCGGGCAATTTCCATATCGATTCTTCGGGACGGGTGGTTACATCAGCCGGAAATCCTGTTGTGGGATTTCCGAATATTGATCCTTCAGCTACTCAGATCAGCGTATCTGAAGACGGCACAGTTTCGACAACCGTGGATGGAACCAGCCAGGAGGCAGGTCGTATTGAACTGGTACGGTTTGCGAATCCGGAAGGCTTGGAAAGCCTGGGAAAGAATTTGTACAGTGAAACTCAGGCGAGCGGTTCTCCGATGCGGGGCTCACCGGGGGAAGATGGGTACGGCACCGTTGCACAACATCACCTCGAAGGGTCCAACGTGGAAGTTGTGAAAGAGATGGTGGATATGATTTCCGCTCAGAGAGCTTATGAAATGAATTCGAAGACCATTAAAACCACCAGTCAGATGTTACAGATGATCAGCAACCTGCAATAAGCATGAGGCTAGAGAACAGGTAAAGGGAGATGGTGCCATGAGTCAAAACAGGGAGTTCAATCGCATGACAAGAGGTCGCTTGTTGAGTCTGCGGGGCATAATGGGGGTAGTAGCTGCCATAGCTGTATCCGCTGTGTCAGTGCAGGGCGGTGAGATTCTGAAAGTCCGCCAACAGGTCGCTGTCGCCCGGAATAAGCTCTACCTGAAAGATTTGTTCAAGAATGCCGAAAATTTCGCAGGGGAAAAGGCTGATACGCCGGTTATGGAAACACCGCCGGTAGGGGAGAAAAAGAGAATTGCGTTGATTGATCTGGCGTACAAGTTGCAACGTTTTCCGGAGTTGCTGGACAGTAAAATCCGGGGGCCTGATACGATTCTGATCGAGCGCAAAGTGAATTGGGAAAAAGTGAGTGACAGTATTAAAGGGGTGAAAGAGGCAATCCGGCAAAAGTCACCCTGGAAGGAGTGGACGATTCAGGTGGATCTGGATCGCACTGACCGACGGAGAATTTCGAAGCTGCAGGGAAGCAGTTACCGGGTGCAGGTTGCTGAAAAAGATAAAATGCTCGGGGAAGTGCCGATGCACGTAACCGCTTTAACGCCGAGTGGCCGCGAAAAAAGTCAACAGCGATTGACGCCGGTCATCCGCCGCCGCATCCAGGGACTTGTTCTTACAAAAAGGAAAAGGCGGGGCAGTAATCTGCGGGCATCTGATGTGAAAAAGGTGGAACTCTGGATAAAGGATAACAGGCAGGACATATCTCAGAATATAGAAGAATGCGTGGGGAGAGAGCTGAATCGTACCCTCAATGAAGGGGACATGCTGAAAAAGAAATACCTGGTGGCACCGTTATATGCAGAAAAAGGGGACCTTGTGGTTGTGGATTGTGAGCATTCCAATCTTCAGGTCAGGGTCAACGTCCGGGCTTTGGAAAGCGGCCGTAAAGGCGAAAGGGTTCGTGTGCGAAATCCGGAATCGAATAAAATTTTCTCGGTAAAACTTACCGGTAAACGCCGGGCAAAACTGGAATTTTAGTGAACGTGTACGAACAGAAACATGTTGATGTTTGCTATCCGATTCACAGAATGTTCGAAGAAAAAGGGGGTGACCATGGATAGAGTCCGTAACCTGTTCCGGAAAAGACGGATAAAGAGAAAGGCAATAACGCCGTTTTTATCTTTGGCCTCTGCGCTCTTGCTGAGCTGGACTGTTTACGCACCGGCAGGAGAAAGCACGTTGGCAAAGAATATGTACAGCAGTGAAAGGGCGCATGAAGTCGGTGATCTGGTAACTGTGATTATCGACGAGAGTACGAGTCTGAATAAGAGTCAATCGAAGAGTACCTCGAAAGAGGCCAGTGCAGATGTGGCGAAGCCGGACATCGGGACGAGTAATCAATGGCTGGATAGCGGCCTGGAGAAAGTGTCGCCTGCCAGTCTCTCCGGCTCTTCCGAATACACGGGGTCCGGTTCCAAGTCCGACGAGGCTTCTTTTACCACTCAGTTTACCGCGCGGGTAGTGGATGTCCTGCCGAACTCCAACCTTCTGATCCGCGGAGAGCGGGAAGTTATGCTGGACGGCGAGAAACTGAAAATGACCATGGGCGGGCTTGTGCGTCCCCGCGACATAGGCTCGGGGAACAGGGTCCGTTCCAGCCAAATTGCAGATGCGCGGATTCGTTACAAGAGTAAAGGTGACCTTTCCAGGGGGTCGAAACCCGGCTGGCTGTGGAACCTGTTCCAGTGGGTCAACCCCTTTTAAGCGAAAACACTCAGTCTAACCGGAGGAAATATGGCCAGTATGTTGCAACACAAGAGGAGCGTACAAAAGGCATTGTCAGGGGCGCGGGCATTTCCGCGGGTAACTTGCGGTGTATGCGTGGCTGTCCTGCTCGGTGCCTCCTGCATGGTTTCTGCGCAGACGGCCGAAGAGAGCGGTATGAAAGTGCGTATCAAGGATGTGGCACGCTTCAAAGGTGTTGAGCAGCACATGCTGACAGGGTACGGATTGGTTGTGGGGCTTGACGGCACAGGTGATTCAGATGAGCCCCTTACGCAGCAGACAATCAGCAATGTACTGCATAATTACGGGATGTCTATCGAGAGAGACGACCTGATCGCGCAGAATACGGCCGCCGTCATGGTGACGGCCACGGTGCGGGGCAGCGCAAACAAAGGGGATAACATCCCGGCGACTGTCTCGGCCGTTGGGGACGCCTCTTCACTGACGGGCGGCACCCTGTTGCTGACGCCCCTCAAAGGTCCCGACGGTGAAGTGTGGGCGCAGGGGCAGGGCAATCTTACCATAGGCGGATATTCGTTCGGTGGCGGAGGAGGCGAAGGCGGTGCTGAAACTGTCACCAGAAATCACCCCTTGGTGGGGACGCTTACCAACGGGGCGAAACTGCTGCGCGATTTGGAGGCAGATGTGCAAAAGAAAGGAGAAGTGGTCATCTGTCTGGATGATCCGGACTATACCAGCGCGGTAAACATGGCGCAGGCCATTAATGAGGAATTTCCCGGCGTGGCTCGCGCAAAGGATGCAGCGACGGTGAGCGTGCAGATACCGCGGCAGTATATCGAAGAGCGCCGGGAGAATGTTTATATGGGGAAATTGGAACAGATCTCTTTCCGTACGGACGAACCCGCGAAGGTCGTTCTGAACGAGCGCACCGGAACGGTCGTTTTCGGCGGCGACGTGAAAATTTCCAAAGTTGCGCTTACCCACGGCAATATCACTGTCCGGGTTAAAACAACACCACAGGTAAGTCAGCCGCCACCGCTGGGGTCCGGTGAAACCAGGGTGGTGGAGCAGCAGGAAACCGATGTGCAGACGGAACAGCAGAGAATCCAGCTCATGCCGGAAATCGCGACGGTGGAGAAATTGGTGACCGTGCTTAATACCCTGGGAGCTACCCCGCGGGATATTATGGTGATTATGCACAGTTTGCGGGATTCGGGAGCGTTGCATGCGAAACTCCGTTCGAAGTAAACGGCTCAGAGGTTTAGAGTAGTAATAATACTAGGAGGAAATGTTTGTTATGCATCCGGGAATGCCAGTCAACGGTATGTCGCAGCTGAACAACGGCGCGCTTGAAAAAATGAATGAGTTGAAGTCTGGACAGGCCGGTTCGGAACGAAACTTGCGCAATGTAAGCCAGAAGTTCGAAACAGCGTTTACATCTGCCTTGCTGAAAGAACAACTGAAAAGCGCCTTCTCAATGGACGGAGAAAACCAGGCGGCGGGTTCGGGAACCTATGTGAATTTTGCCGCCGAGCGGATAGCCCGCTATATCGGGCGCCAGAATATCCTTGGATTGAGTGAGATGCTTACTGAGGAACTGCAGGCGAAGAAAACGGAAGGTGGTAATGGTAATGGCTGATGAGTATGTGAGTAAAAACACCGATATGGAAGGGCCCACGCAGGTGCAGGAAAAGCTCAAACAGGCTGTAGAGGGGCTGCTGTCTTCGGCCTATCAATTGCGCGAATCATTGGTGGCGCGCGATCTGGATTCGATCTGGGCAAATCTTGCCCAACAGGAGAAGCAGGCTGGTCAGCTCGAGGAATACAGCCAGCTGTGGGGGGAGTTGAAGGATGTGGCTCCTGCGGAAAACGCAGAAGACTGTGACCTGCGGAATAAGATCCGCGATGATCTGGGCCGGGTCAGGGCAGTGCAGCGGTCCAACTTTATTCTTGCGCGAAGCTTGTTATCTGCTGTGGAAAAGGCAATGACAGAAGGAACGGAAAGTAACGTCGGCCGGGCAAATGCGTATAATACCCGGGGAAAAAAACAGCGCAAGGGCGAACGGTTCTTTGTTCGTCAGCAGGGCTGAAAATGAGCCTTGAGCAGAAGTGGTGGATCTGATATGGACAAGCCAATTGCGGCACGGAACTTGCGTATAATATCCGGTGAACACCATTTCTGATTGAGCGTTTTGATTGCGTGATAAGGAGAACACAACATGGCCGGTCTGGACATTGCTCTGAATACGGGCGTCAGATCCCTTCTGACTCGTCAGAAGGAAATGGCCACTACCGGGCAGAATCTGGCCAACGCGGAAAAACCGGGGTACCATAAACGTACCACGAAGGTTCAGACGACCCCTTCGATCGAAACAGTGAATGCCCGCATCGGAACAGGGGTGCAAGTCGAAAAAGTAACCCGGGCGTACGATACAATTCTGGAAAGTAACCTCCAGCAGGCCGTCAATAAGGACGGATACCACCAGAAGTACGCCGCTATGCTGAAATACGCGGAGGATGTAATTGCCCCCGACGGCGAATCATCTTTGCAGACCGCTATTACCGATTTCGCGAATGCGTGGCAGGATGTGGCCAGCCAGCCTGAATCGACTGAACATCGTAAAAACCTTATCGAAAGAGGAAAGCGCGTGGCTGAGGAATTGAATCTGACGAACAGCCGCATCGATGGAGCGAAGAATCGGATTTGGGATCAATCGGCAAATACCGGGTATTTGGTTGAGGCTGTAAATTCCGCCAACCGAAAAGCTGAAGAAATCGCGACCCTGAATAAGCGAATCAGTCAGTTCGAGCGTCGTCAGTTTAACGATCAGCAGGCCAACGAATTGCGGGACCAGAGAGATAAGCTTTTGAACGAACTTTCTCGCCTTACCGATATTACGGTGAAAGAGCAGGAACACGGCGTGAAAACGGTTCAACTCGACGGACGCGACTGGATCGGGAACGGAGAAGTTCATGATTCCCTGGAAGCAGCGGCAGATGGTGCCGGCGGCGTTGAACTCAAGTGGACGTCGGGTGGGACTGTATCCCAGGACGGCGGCGAGACAGAAGGGTATATCGAGAGCTACGGCGTACTTAATAACCTGGAAGCAGAGTTCGAGACCTTTGCTACGACGATGCGCGATGAATTGAACAGCCAGCATGCGAGTGGCTATGATCTGGACGATAACCTAGGTACGGATCTGTTCCAGGACACTGCTGACGGGTGGCAATTCCAGATAAGCGATGCGAGGAAGATCGCAGCTTCGAGCGAGCAGAATGCCCCCGGTAATGGTGAGAATGCTCAGGCGATGTGGGATAGGATGCATGATACTGCCGTCTTTGGAGGTAATGACAATATCAGCAATTATGTGGATCGTCGGGTCGATGACCTAGCCACGGAAGTCCAGAATGCCCAGGAGCTGGCCAAGGGCACCGAAGGTCAAGTGGAGATGCTCGAGAAAGAGATACAGAGTAAGAGCGGCGTTAACAGCGACGAGGAAATGCGTGATATGCTTGAAACTCAGCGGGCTTATCAGGCGTCCTCCCGATTTGTGACTGTTGTGGACGAAATGCTGGCTTCAGCAATCCGCATGGTGTAGCCTATGAGAATTACAGACTCAATGATTAATTCGATGATGAGCAAGGCGATGGCGGACCAGCAGCATCGCCTGGGCAAGGTGCAGCAGCAGATTTCCAGCGGCCGCAAGTGGCAGGACCGTTCAGAAGCGCCCGCTGACGCTGCTGAAACCAGGACCCTGTTGCGTCAGCAGAACGACCAGAAACAGTGGCAGAGCAACGTGGGTGCGGCAAGCCACTGGACAAAAGCCACCGAGGCGCGGTTGCAGGGACTTACCGACAATATCCAGCGTATCCATGAGCTCGGGGTTCAGACGATAAATGGCCCACACACCAAGGCAGAGCGCAAAGTTGTAGCCAAAGAAGTAAACGAAATGCTGGAATCATTGGTAACAAAGGCGGAATCGAAGTTTCAGGGAAATTATTTGTTTTCCGGCACACGTTCTGATGTTTCACCGATCGATGTTACCCGAAACGCTGATGGCAAGATTACCGCGGTAAAGGCTAACTTCAGCAATGATATCGATAGTATGGACAATTGGCAGCAGCGAGAAGTCCAGGTTAATAAAGCGACTGAACGCAAGTACGGGGCCCTGGCCGGAGGGAATAAGGGCGTTTTTATGGATACAGGGCATAATCCTGCTGATGGTGACCTTGAACCTGGCAGCTCAATATTTGATGCTGCGATAAAGTTGCGTGATACGCTCGAAGCGGGAGACGTGCCCGATGAGAGTCTCGTGGGGGATATTCAAAAAGGATTGGAACGGGCTACGCACGCCATGGTGGAAAACGGTGTCAACTCAAGTACGTTTGAGGATATTGAAAAACGCTTCCAGGAAATCGAGGCAAGCAGCAACGAGACCATCGATGAAATCCGGAATACTGACGTGGCTCAGGCCAGCGTGCGCCTCAGTGAGCTACAATCCTCTCTGCAGGCCACCATGCGCATGACCGTCAACAGTCAGCAGTTGAGTCTGAGCAATTACTTGTAAGCTCCGCGATTCACATCAGAACCTGAATGCATGCAGTCACGTTAGCAACTCGCATATGAGATTCAATTTCTCTCTCGAACCTTGCCGTTCCCGTTGGTCATTGCTGCATGTTCATGCAGCCTCTTTTGCTTCGCAACGGTGTCGCGCACCTGAATCGATATGAAGGTAGTAACCCGACATCGGTTCGGGACAACGTTCGGGATTCCTGGTTCGCGCGGTGAAGGCTCATACGAGAGAATGTCGCCGCCCCAAGGGGCGGCGTAACAGAGCGGTGCCAGGTCACCGCACTCCAGAGATCGGCGTCGCCGATCGGTATACTGATGTGAACCTAAATTTTAGGGTGAAACATCTTTGGGCGTGCGGTGGCCTGTGCCGATGCCTCTGCGGCGATCGGGATCACTCCGGAGATCGCCCCCGACACTTTATAAAGTGTTACTGCAGGGGTGTGCTAAATCAGCTCTATACTTGTTTCTTTGAGGTAGTTGTGTTCCAGAAGGTTCCTGATGCGCTGGACGATATTGCGTCGGATATCCAGTTGCCGCGGGTTGGCGGGGTTCTGGTGGGCGTTGTTGATGCGATTGCCCACAATAAAGTGGATGTGATCGCTGTGCTCCATCAGTTCCACGGCCTGAGTCGCGGCGTCGCTTTTGTCCGCACGTACGGGACGTTCCCGCTCAAGCATGCGCAGCACCGCTTCAAGGGTAAGGGTGCCTTCGGTGACAAGATCTACGCTGTTCATTTTTGAAGCCGGCGGCATATCCGGATCGAGGTTCTGAATATCCATTTCCACTGTTTCGCCCAGTTCGCGTGCAATGATGTCGGCCGTTGTCCCGCCGCAGATCAGTCTGCGACCGTCGAAGTTCTTGACTTTCCGGGCCAAAAGGCGGTCACTTTCCGCTTCATACGGCGGTCCCGTCGCTACGATCAGGTGTCTGGTCTGCCGGTAATACAGGACGGCGCAGGTCATGTCGTCCTTGGGTTTGTATGCGTCTTTGCTCAATGCGCGCTTCATGAATCTGCCGGCCAGATGCCGGGCTGCTATTTCAGGCTCCTGATGCACCGTGTTCAGGACATGATCTGCTGCTTGTGCCGCCCCCCACGTTCCGTGTTTTTCCGGTTGGCCCAGACCCGCCTGGGTTACGCCGTCACTGAACAGGACA
>CAJXKU010000120.1 GCA_913055945.1 uncultured Lentisphaerota bacterium
CTGATACCCCAAACAAGAGACTAATCGGGGGTTTGACTGTAACGAATCGCTTAACGCAGTTAGTCTCATACGAGCCTTGGCCGGAACCGAAGGTAAGAAGATGTATAGTACCCAGTGACGTACCCGAAAGCCTAACCGCTCGGCAGTATTCACTTTGAAGTATAAGGGGAAGCATCCATGGCGTGTTACAATATTGCATCAATTCCCGGCGACGGCACCGGACCGGAAGTCGTTCGCGAAGGCGTGAAAGTCCTCGATGCAGCTGCGAAACAATTCGGGTTCGATTATCAGCTCCGGGAGTACGATTACGGTGGAGACCGCTATCTGGCCACCAACGAAACCCTGCCCGAAGGGGCGGTGGAGGAGTTGAAAAGCTTCGATGCCATTTACCTGGGCGCGATCGGTCATCCGGATGTCAAACCCGGCGTATTGGAAAAAGGCATCCTGTTACGCCTGCGATTCGAGTTGGACCAGTACATCAACCTGCGCCCCGTTAAGCTTTTCCCCGGCGTCGGCACGCCGTTGGAAGGCAAGACACCGGACGACATCGACTACGTCGTTGTGCGGGAGAACACAGGCGGCCTGTATACGGGTATCGGCGGCTTTACGATGAAAGGCACGGAAAACGAAGTGGCGGTGCAATCCATGGTCTATAATCGGCATCAGGTTGAACGCTGCATACGCTATGCATTTGAGTATGCCAGGAATCGGCACAGCGCGGAACAACCGTGGCGCGGTTTGTCAGAAGAAGAAGTTCAGGAAGGCAAGATCGCGCAGGTAACGCTCTGCGGGAAAACCAACGTGCTTACGTATACCTTCGACCTGTGGGAGCGCGTCTTCTACGAAGTCGCCCAGGAATATCCCGAAGTCAAGACCGACTACAACCATGTGGATGCGGCCTGCATGTATATGGTCAAGAATCCGCACTGGTACGACGTCATCGTTACGTCGAATATGTTCGGCGATATTATTACGGATCTGGGGGCCATCACTCAGGGCGGTATGGGCATCGCCGCCGGTGGGAATATCAACCCTGAGGGGGTGGGCATGTTCGAACCCATCGGAGGATCCGCGCCCAAACATACCGGCAAAAACACGATTAATCCCTTGGCCGCCATTGCGGCAGCTGCAATGATGCTGAACGAACTCGGCGAAGTCAAGGCGGCCACGGCCGTGGAGAACGCGATAGCCACCGTGACGGGAACAAAACTTGAATCCATGTCAGCCGGACGGATGGGCTATTCAACATCGGAAGTGGGCGATCTGGTCGTGACGGAATTGCAGACGTAAGCCCAGCTTCCTTTCACGTCTAACCCTGAATCAAACGCGCAGCTTGCAACGTTCAAGGTATAAACGTGTCTCGTCAGGAGGAAGCAGAAAACAAAAAACAGCATAGGTAGGTTGGCAGATTATGAAAAAGAAAGATGCATACAATGTCGCTATCGCAGGGGTGACCGGGGCAGTCGGCCAGGAAATGCTCTCTTGTCTTGAAAACCGTGATTTCCCCGTCAACAAACTCCGGCTTCTGGCCTCAAAACGTTCCGTAGGGCGCGAATTCACCTTCCAGGGGCTGACACACAAAGTCGAGGAACTCACCAAGGGCTCGTTTGAAGGGATGGACATCGTCCTGTTCAGTGCGGGCGGCGATCGGGCTAAGGAGTTCGCACCGGCGGCCATAGAAAGTGGTGCCGTGGTGGTCGATAACTCCAGTGCGTTCAGGATGGATGACAATACGCCGCTGGTTGTGCCTGAAGTGAACCGGGATGACATCTTTAAGCATAACGGCGTCATCGCGAATCCGAACTGTACCACGATCCTTATGCTCGTCGCACTGAAGCCGCTTTACGACCTTTCCCGGATTCGCCGCACGGTGGTAAGCACCTACCAAAGTGCGAGCGGAGCCGGAGCCAAGGCCATGGATGAGCTTAAGAATCAGAGCGCTCAAGTCCTGAAGGGCGATCCGCCGGAGATTAATGAGTTCCAGTATCAGATCGCCTTTAATCTGTTCAGTCATGACAGCGATGTGGGCGAGGACGGCTACTGCAAAGAAGAGCAGAAAATGATCAACGAAACACACAAGATGATGCATGACCCGCAGATCGGTATATGTCCCACCTGCATTCGGGTGCCCCTGTTCCGTGCGCATGCGGAGGCGATCACCATCGAGCAGGAACGCAAGGTGACTGTCGAAGAAGCCCGTAAGGCGCTGGAACAAGCCCCGGGCGTCAAGGTCGTGGACAACCGGGCGGACAATCACTTCCCCATGCCGCTGGAGGCGACAGGTCAGGAGGATGTCCTGGTCGGACGCCTGCGGGAAGACCCGGGCGCTGAAAACAGCTTAGCACTCTTCCTCTGCGGTGATCAACTGCTTAAAGGTGCCGCCCTGAATGCGGTCCAGATTGCCGAGGAATTGGTATAACCGGCAGTCATGAAGACACCAGAAAGGCGCGACGACGGATCGAAACTGCGGGCAGCTGATCGTTAACATCGATGCTGCTTTCTCAGGCGGGACGCAGTCTATAACGCAAGCGCATCCCCCCGATTTCCACTCACGCTGAAGGACAACCAGAACGCCTGAAATAAAGGCACCTCTGCTGGGGACGGCGGGCCGCCGCCGTTATGAACGCGGTATAGAAACGGCCGAGGACGTCCGTCCCCAGACAATGGTTCCGCTCAGGCGTTCTGGTTGTCATCATTTTCCTGTCAAAGCGCTATCGATGTCCCTGCTTCAACCTAAACTTCAGGTTCAATAAGCTTAAAGCCTCTCCTTTTCCGGTCCAACAGGGAATTCAGCCTGCGCTGAATCACGCCCAGCCCAGACGGCGAAGCAGCAGCCCGTATCGCCAATTATCGAAATACGCCTCGAACGAATTCTGCAACCGCGCCTGCCAGGGGGTGCACTTATCGAAATTGTGATCTACGACCCCAACGCCGTAGGCGACATCTGATTCTTCGAGCTCTGTATTTCCCCGAGCGGCTGCATGATAGCGGGCCGCGGCTAAGACAACCGCATAGGTCTGGATCAGCCCGCGGAGCCCGTCAAAAAACGACTTCCCGTACACTGCAGGGCCGAAAAACTGAAGCGTTTCCAGGCGTGCTTCAAAGAACCGCCAATACAGGGAAAAGGGATCACCTGCGTCGGCGCTCGCTGCCGTCTCGCCTTGCCTCGCGAGTATCTCGACGTCGGCGTATCGTGTCTCCCCGCGCGACGGAAAAATCGGAGCATGCGAAAGCGGATAATCCGGGTGCACATGCCCAACGGCATGGAGCGAGCCGAAGCCGGTTGTGAGTTTTACCGAGGCTGCACCCCGTCCCAGACGTGTCAAGAGGCCGCTTTGCGGTATGTCTTCATCCCGGCGGAACATGAGCACGAGCCATTGGCGGAAAGCCATCCGGCTGATCAGTTTCAGCCGCTTGAACCGCTTGCTGTGCACCTGCGAAATCGTGCGGTCGAGGAATGAGGGCATTACCTCCCGCATGGTCCCGATATCGTTGAGAAACGCGGCGCCCAGTCCCTCAAGACGACGTTTGTAATTCATGAGGATCAGACTTTTTTCGCCCGCCCCCAGATCATTACGGTGCAGCAGCTGCCGGGCGCCGTCCACGATCAGCTCGATGGCTTCGCACGACAGACCAGCTGTATCCGTCTCGTCGAAGGCAGGAGGGAATTGTAACAGCTGAACAGCCGTCTGCACTTCCGGCTGATTCTGCGCTGTAAGGGCGGGGCCGTGCTGTTGCTGTACCGCCGGGCAATCAAAGCGGAGGTTTACAGAGACTTCTCCCTCAAAGGTACGCTGAAGGTTGAGCGGATAAAGGCGGCACCCCAGCGGCTTTTCCTGCGAGCCGAAACAAGCGTGGATGCGGCACGCATAAGTTTCGGGATCGAGGAAAACGCAGTCGCCGTTCTCGCGGTGGGCCAGGTAGGTCCTGCCCTTGATGTTCACGGTGAACGCCTCGGGCAGATTCAGCTCCTTCTCCCCGCTCCAGTCCAGACTCTTAAGCCGTTCCGCCTCCTCCCGGCTGATCGGCGCGTACCATCGCCGACAGCAGCGCCCACAGCGAAGACACGCGTAGTTCAAACCCGACCCAACACGAAGGCTGTAACTGTCTTTCGTCATAGACTCGTCTCGCTTTAATTGAACAGAATGCGGGATCAGAGATCATTTCATGTTACACGTAACATAACGCGCATCCTGAAGGGCCAACGGCCCGATCTCATATCAGAAGCCCAAGGTGCAAAAGCTGCCCGGCATATCGTGCACTGTAAGAAGCGCACCTCATACCTCATAAAGGAGAGCAGCGCGTGCCACAATGCCTGAGCCAGGTAATCCAGCACGTTGCCCTCTGGGTGGGATTAAACCTAGAAGAGAACACCCTATTGCCCCGGTGTTCGCCGTTTTAAAATGCGGGCTTTTCTGTTTCAGTCTTGAGGCGCACTTACAGCGCGCTTTTGTTTTTCCTTCCATATCGCAGGGCTTACGCTCGACGTACGATGACTTAGCCTTTCAGGCTATAGAAGCCACGCTATCGCCGAAGGAAATCCTTTGATTTGAACTTTCATATTTTCCGTTAATGCGTTCAGCATTTTCTCACTTATCTGTAAATTCAAAGCTCCGCCTTGTTCCAGATATGGGATGCTAACCGGCGTACCTATCTAAACAACTGCTCAACCGTATATCCCAATGAGCGATAACCAGTGCATCGGCGTTGGTGCATCTTCTCAGCCAATGGGATGTGGCGGTCAACGTAATCGTATATGTGCACTTCTTTCTTCTCCTGGTGTATTCGGTGCAGCCGCCCGGCATACTGCGCAATAGTGCCGCGCCATGATACCGGCAATGTCAGAAAGAGGGTATCCAGGCGGGCATCGTCAAAACCTTCGCCCAGGTACCGCCCGGTCGCCAGAAGCACGCGTGATTCTTCGTCGGGAACGTTTGCCAAAAGTTCGAACTGACGACGACGCTCTTTTACGCCCATACCGCCCTTAAGGACGATTAGATTTGAAACATGAGGCCGCAAAAACGAATCAAGAAGATCCAAATGCTCCCGGCGCTCGGTCAACACGACAGGTGAGCGCCCATTGCTTACGCATGCAGCGACATCATCCCGAATCATCGCGTTGCGGAACTCATTTTCCATGAGTTCGCGGTACAATTCATGAATAGGTGGACTACCCTCAGAATCTGCAAACTGTCCATCTAAGGCTGCGTCGGTGCAACGTACAAAAACACGATGTCTAAATGGACGCTTTGCCGCCTCTTTTTTTGCGCTCACCCGATGCCGGACCGGACCACAGTTCATGAAGATGATCGGCTGGTGGCCGTCCTTCCTGTTGATAGTGGCAGATAGCCCGGTGACGTATTTCGCCTTGCACTGCTTAACCACGATCTCGAAACTTCGTGCCGGAACGTGGTGGCATTCGTCGACCACGATGTAACCGTAATCGCCCACAATGTCTTCTACTGTGCCCTGCCGGCTAAGGCTCTGGATCATGCCCACGTCAATGACGCCTGTGCGTTTTTTCCTTCCGCCCCGGATTTGGCCGATCTGTGTCGACGAAACGTCCAGGAACTCACTCAGTTGAAACAGCCACTGGTCGAGCAGCTCACGATTGTGTACGAGAACAAGCGTATTGGCATTGCGCTTCGCGATGATATAAACGGCGGTCACGGTCTTCCCGAATGCTGTCGTGGCCGCCATTACGCCCGTTTCATGCTGGAGCATGGCATCAGCCGCCTGTTGCTGTTCGCGGCGCAAGGTGCCCGTGAAACGTGTGTTGATTGGCTGTCCCGCATAACGCTTATCGTTAAGCGTGACGTCTATGTTGAGTTCATCGAAGCAAACCAGAATTTCCTCAAGACAGCCGCGAGGAAGACCTATATGCAACGGAAATTCTTCCGCGCAACCGATGATGCGGGGCGTAGCATGGGTCGGCAGTCGCATTGCCTGTTTCTTGTAAAATTCTGGATTCTGAAACGCGGCTATCCGTACCAGTCGGTTCACAAGGGCTGGCGGTAAATGAGACTTAGGTATATACACCTGATTGCCCAGCACCAGCTCTACTCTGGCAGGAATCGGTCCTTTGATGTCAGTCTTCCTGCGTCGGCGCGAAGGCGGTGCGTTCCACGGCTCATCGTCATCATCGCCGGGAACAGCGAGTTTTATTCCGAGGATTCTACCTTTCTTCCCTGCTGCACCCGCGAGCGATTCGACCTCCGCATGAGACATGCGATTCAAAGAGGAAAGAAACGCCCACTGATCCGCATAGGGTTGCAGAGTTTCATCAACAAACACACTCTTCCCCTGGGTCCGGGGCTTTTTCTGAAGCGGCAACGCAATCAAGTTGCCGAACCCACCTTCAGGCACGGTGTTCTGGTTGGGAAAAAGGCGGTCGTAGGAATCAAGTCCTATCTCCGGTCGACGTTCCATTGTTTCCGTAATCATCATCGAACCAAGGTCTCGGGCAAGGGAGGCGGAGAGCGGTTCAGAGAAAAAAATCCACGCATGCGCGCCCTGCCCGGACCTGGAACGTTCCAGCGCAAGCGGGACCCCAAGTTGTCGAGCCGTCTCGACGAATGCAAGGACGTCTTTTTCCCAGGTTTGTTTGTCAAAATCCACGGCCACAAACCAGCAGGTATTGTCAGCAAGCAAGGGGTAAATACCGATGGTGAAATCACGTTTGCTCCCCGGTTGGTGACCCATAAGATGGCAGCGAATCGTCTCGTCTGTCAGAGGAACGAAGCTTCGGTTAGGGCAATTTGTGCATTTGATTTTGGGTTTGCCGCATACGCCGCGCAGCCACTCATTTGCACAATGCGGTTGATATCCGCTCTTGCCCGTACGTCTGCTTTCGAAACGCTTAGGATAAACGTCTTCGCGTCCCCGGAACAGCAACCGGAACAGGTTAATTTTCTCTTTTTCGGAGGAGTAGAGAGTCACGGGTGCTGATGTATAGTCTGCGCCGCTTTTCGCAAGCTGGTTGCCTGACCTCTCTACTTCCTCGCGCAGTACGGCAATTCGGGCTGTGAGTTCCTGCCGCCGCTGATTAAGCTGCTCCAACTCGGCCTCTGCTTCGGCTAAAAGCTGTTCAGGGTCCTCTGTTCGATCTTTATCCATCGTACTGTTGTTACCTTTTTATCATCTTAGACCAAATCCGGAGTAATAAGATAAATTACATAACAAATACTAATGGACGCTTACCTTGACTAAAAAAGTAGGAATGCTACGAATTCTAAAAAACGTGTATGAAGTACTTGTGTCTACATTAGGTCGCAGCTTATTATGTTACTGCGACAAATACCGTTTTAAGAGGTGTGACGATGACAACCAAACCCGCAGATCAGTTGACGTTGCGTGATCGTCTTTCCCGTCTGGAATTCGCGGAGGCGGAAAAGATGCTCGGCCAACAGGGCGCTGAACTTATTCGGAAAGGCAGTGCATACGAAATTGATGTGGACAAAGACACAACCCTGACCAATGATTACTTTCGGGTGCAGGTCGATGACGCAGTGGTTCGGATCCGGCTGGCACCGGAGCGCAAACGCCGCCTTCGCATTGAATGCACTCAGTGCAACAGTCCGTGTCCGCATATGGGCGGGGCGTTATCCTTGTTGCTGGAAGAGAAACTGTTGCTCGGTCTGTCTGATATGCCTACCGAGAAACTGCCGCTGGAAATGCTGAGTCCCCAAGAGTTGGTTGAACGCGCGGTGAAAGAGCGTGCCGACCGGGCCACCGAGGAAAAAATGCGCATCACACCGGTTGAACCGGAAGCCTTGTGGACGGATTACACGGTTTATAATCCGACATCCGGCAAAAGCTACCGGGTGGCTTTACGCGGATGGGAGCGCGGCGAATCCTATTGCTCGTGCCCGGACTTCCGCAAGAACCAACTGGGAACCTGCAAACACCTCATCAAAGTCCAGCGCAGCGTTAAGCGAAGGTTCCCTGCCCACCAACGCAAACAACCCTATGTGCGGACCGGAATCAGAGTCGCGGTGGACTACACAGAACAACCGTCTTTGCGTCTGCTGCTCCCTGAAAAGCTTCCGCGAAACATTCGGCATCTTACCAACAAGGCCGAAGAGCTTCTGGACACCGACATAGAAGCATTCATGCAGACATTGCGCACGCTTCAGGCGCAAGGGCAGGATGTCGTTGTTTACCCCGATGCAGAAGAAATGATCCAGCGACAACTTCATCTCCGGCATATTAAAGCGACGGTAGACGAGATCCGAAAAGATCCTGCTAACCATTTTCTCCGGACCGACTTAATGAATGCTGAACTGCATCCGTATCAGCTTGACGGCATTGCTTTTGCCGCAGGTGCCGGCAGGGCGATTCTGGCGGACGATATGGGCTTGGGCAAGACCATCCAGGGCATCGGAGTGGCCGAACTTCTCCGACGAGAAACCAGCATATCCAAAGTGCTGATCATCTGCCCGGCCTCTCTGAAATCGCAGTGGCGCAACGAAATCAAAAAATTCACGGGCAAAACAACGCAAGTGGTCCTGGGCGGCGCTTCGGAACGTGCGCAGCAGTATAACACTGACGCGTTTTTCACGATCTGCAATTATGAACAAGTGCTCCGTGATCTGGCATCTATCGAACCGGTCGATTGGGATCTGATCATCCTGGATGAAGGACAACGGATCAAGAACTGGGAAACCAAGACTTCGCAAGTTATCCGCAGCCTCAGTTCTCCGTTTGCACTGGTGCTCACGGGGACACCGTTGGAAAACCGGCTGGAAGAGTTGTACACCGTCGTACAGTTCATTGACGAACAACGACTGGGACCAGCTTTCCGCTTTCTGCACGAACACCGCATTGTGAATGAAAAAGGTCGTGTGCTGGGCTATCGCAACCTGGACCAGCTCCGTGAAAAGCTGAAACCGATCATGCTGCGGCGTACCCGCCAAGCGGTTAACCAGGAACTGCCGCCGCGTACAACTGAGGTCGTCCGCGTCGACCCCACGGAGGAACAGCTGGCGCTGCATAATGGTCATGCCAGGGTTGTAAACCAGATCGTGCGTAAAAAATACCTGACCCAGATGGATCTTATGCGCCTGCAGAAGGCCTTACTGATGTGTCGGCTCTGCGCGAATGCAACCATCCTGGCTGATAAGCAGGAACCCAACTATTCCAGCAAACTCGAACGGCTGGAGGAACTGCTTCAGGAGATCCGCGACAACGAACAGCGGAAAGTGGTTCTTTTTTCCGAATGGACCAGCATGCTTGACCTGATCGAACCGCGGTTGCAGTCGCTGAACCTCAACTATGTCCGCCTCGATGGTTCTGTGCCGCAGAAAAAGCGTGCTTCTCTGATGCACGCATTCAATAACGACCCCCGATACACATTCTTCATCACCACCAATGCCGGCGCAACGGGATTAAACCTGCAGAGCGCAGATACCGTCATCAACGTCGATCTTCCCTGGAACCCCGCGGTTCTCGAACAGCGTATATCTCGTGTTCACCGAATGGGACAAAGCAAACCGGTTCAGGTATACCTCATGGTTACAGAACAGACCATGGAGGAGAACCTGCTGAACACTTTGTCCACAAAACATCAGGTAGCATTGGCTGCACTGGACAGCCACTCCGAACTGGAGCAGGTCTCCATGGAGAGTGGCATGGAAGAGCTGAAACGCCGGCTCGAGGTTCTCATAGGCGCCCGTGAAGAGGCTCCGGCAGACG
>CAJXKU010000121.1 GCA_913055945.1 uncultured Lentisphaerota bacterium
GAGAATCATAATGCGATAAAATTCTCCTACGAGTCGATCGCGCGGTTTTGGCCCGTCAGAGTTCATACTTCAGTATGCTTTGTATGCATGGAATTGCGGTACCGAGCGTTATACCAACGGGCGTTCGCCTGAGTTCCGCTTTTAAGCGCACGCTGACCGTGGGCTTCAGCTGGCGATACCCGATGTGCAAGTAGTCACACGCCATGGATGAAACACTGTGCTCTGTCCCACCACAGCGCTCGCTAAAGCTCGCTTCGACTTTCCGCCTAAAGGCGGAACTCAGACCATTATAAATCTCGGGACACACGCTAAAGGCAGTCCGCTGCATGCAATGCCTGCACGCAGTGTAAAGCGGCGCACGGCGCGCGCCGCACGCCGAAAGATCGACCCCGACACTTTATAAAGGCCGGGATCTAACGACGTCGTCGAGTGCGAAAATTTAAGGTGGACAGCGTACTAGTCGATTGCCTATAGACCATTATCGATGGTCCGCGTCGAAAATCTCATGCAGAGGTGAGTTGGTTTTTCAGGTTAGAAAACACTGTTCGGTATTTTTCGAGGGAATCGGAGAGCTCCGTGCGGAGTACATCGGCGAGTTCCAGTACGTCGCCGCTTTCCAGGGCGTTATTGACGGTTTGAAGGGTGTTGCTTAACGCTTGGTTCATGTCGTCGAGTTCCTTGAGCTGGTCTTCCGACAGCCAAGTGCTGCATTGGTTACGAAGTGTGCCACAGAATTCTGTAAATTCCTGAATGCGCGGTATCAGTTCTCCGTTTATAAGCTGGAATCCTTCTGAATCCCGTCCATCTTCGAAAGCGTCGCTGGCCTGTTGAAAGATTTTCTGGAATTCGGTGAGGCCTTCGCCCGCGTTCTCGAGGGTTTGGATCGTAAACTCGCGCATGTCATTCGGGTTACCGTCTGCCATGAAAATAACACCCTGTGTTTGTATTGACCTACGTTGACCGCCGGACTTGAATCCGCCTTGTTTTGCCGCTGCGCCAATATACCTTCTTGTTTACATAACTCCAGTAGAGTAACTATAACCCATTATTACCAGAACATAACAGAAGTTTTCCTTTTTTGCAATCTGTGCATACCTTTTGGTGCTTTCTGTCTGGGCTATATAACGATTATTCTGCGTTATTCGTCGTTTCATCATTTTTGCCGACGCCGGGGCACTGGTGATCCTTACCGCGGATAAACCACCATTTAAACTCGGGGTAGCGTCGTCCGATATCCGGGCGAAGGGAGTACACCGTGCATTCGGTCCAGCGGTTGCCGTTTTCGTCTTCATGTTGGTCGAGAAAAACGCAATCACCGTCGGATTTCTTTTTGAGGAATGCGATGCCGCATTTACGTTCCACAAAATCTTCTTCTCTGTAGCCCGCTTCTTTCAGTCTCTCGATATCCTTCTGTTTCAGGATGACATTCATCCGGCAGCAGCGGCCGCACCGGAGGCAACGCCACGGGCTGTTGCGATGCCTGATGGAACGGATCTCCCGCCGGAAAAGCAGTGCTGCCACAGCGCCCGCGGATAGCAGTAGAACCAGGCCTGTGAGGATGAACAGTATAATGCTTTCCAGCATCGTGCGAGTCACCTCTCCGTGGCTTCGATGGATATAAAATTGAACACAGTTGTCGCATATCACGTCATCTTCAACCGTAAAGGATAGTTGTGAAATTGCAACATTTCTGCGATCCGGGGGTACCGGGAAATTTTTTCCTCTGAACGGGAAAATGTTTCGTCATCGGCGATCACAATGTTTATGAAATAGCGGGCAACGGGACCGCCCTGAAACCCCAAGGGGGAGACAGTTAACAAATTTTGAATTGCTGAATATTGAATCTTCAATATTGAAGTCAATGTCCCCATATGGCTATCGACGTCATAATTCATGATTCAACATTCAATATTCATCATTGACGAAGCTTTATACCAACGGGCGTTCGCCTGAGTTCCGCTTTTAAGCGCACGCTGACCGTCGGCTTCAGCCGGCTATACCCGATGTGCAAGTAGTCATATGCCATGGATGAAACACTGTGCACTGTTCCACCACAGCGCTCGCTAAAGCTCGCTTCGACTTTCCGCCTAAAGGCGGAACTCAGACCATTATAAATCTCGGGGCACAGGCTGAACGCAAATAAGGGCTCCACGCAGTGGCTCATACCACCGTGGCCGCCAACATAACTGTAGGACAGCACGACAACCACTCGCGCCCACTTTGGGGCGCGCATGTGTGCGGCGTCCTTGTTCCACGGGCTCACGCCCGTGGCTACCCAACTGGACCGCTTTGCGGTCCGGCGGCGAGCGCACGCGCCCCAACGGGGCGCGGGTTGGTAGCCCCCGGCGTAAGCCGGGGGTTTTGGTGGTTACCACCACAGGAATTGCGTCCGAAAAGGGCGCGGGATTCGGAGTGCGGAATTCGGAGTTAGCTGATGGCACACGTATGTGTTTGTAGTTCCGGCTTCAGCCGGATTTTTACGCACTGCGTCCAGGGACTGCGTCCAGCGTGACGATTACATCCTGGATGTTGGCGACATGCTGAATGCAATTCCTAAACGCAGCCATTGCATGGAGCCACTGCGTGCAGGGACTGCGTCCAGCCTGACAAATACATCCTGGATGTTGGCGATATGCTGAATGCAATTCCTAAACGCAGTTTACAACTCGGCATAGACCTTGCGAATATTAACAGTTGCAATTTTCAGAAGTCGCAGAAACCAAACATGGAAGTTCAAACGCACGAATAAGGAGGTTAGAAAAATGTCGATAGGAGCAGTAAACAACGCAACAGCTTTCAACGTTTACACGAACTACACTCAGGCGAATAGCGCAATGAAGGAAAACATGTCAAACCTGTCCGAAGGTCGGAAGGGTGTGGAGCAGGATCCCGCGGGTGTCTCCATCAGCGAACGGATGCAGCTCACGATCGGAGGCACGAATATGGCCCGCCAGAACCTCGAAAACGGCATCTCCGTGATGCAGACTGCGGATAGCTGGATGCAAAAGATGAACGATATTCTGACGCGTATGAATGAATTGGCCGTGGAGGCTGTGGATGACACAAAAGGTTCACAGGACAGAGCAAATCTGCAGACAGAATTTGGTGAGTTGCAGGAGGAACTTGATCGTATTGTAAGTACAGCTTCGTTTAATCAGCAGAATCTGCTTGACGGGACCTTGTCAAGTGCGGTACTGCAGATAGGCGCGGAGCAAGGGCAGACGATGAATATAGGTATTCAGGACATGAACGGCGTAGTAAGCTCTGTGACGGCCTCCGGTACTACCATTAGTACCGTGAGTCAAGCGTCTGCCGCGATCGGGCATATACTGACCGCCGTCGATGACGTTTCAGAGCAGCGTGCGGAGTTAGGTGGCCAGATGAGCCGCATGGAAAGCACAATCAGTGGTCTGATGACAAACGAAAACAATATCCGTGCTGCCGAAAGCAAGATACGGGACATAGATATGGCGAGGGAGGCATCGGAGAAAGCTCAGAACCAGGCTTTGAACCAGGTGGGCAACGCCATGCTCGCGCAAGCCAATCAGTTGCCGTCCCAGGTGGTCCAACTGCTCAGGTAAGTGGGATCAAAGCCTCTCAGTAAACGTATCTTGGGCATATTTACGATTCGGGCACGTGTTCAGAAAGGTGCCCGAATCGTAAATACAGTGAGGAACGTGTAAGTCGAAACTTGCAGAAGTGCGGATGCGTTTCTGCGAAGAAAGAAGCGAACTGCGTCCCTACCCGTATCATCCTAAATTTCCTTGGGTCATCGGTCAGCCGCGGAGCCGTTCCTGCAGTTCCCACATGTCAAGCAGAACCAAAGCTGCCATGGCTTCGACGACAGGAACAAGCCGGGGTACGATACACGGATCATGCCGCCCCTCAATCTCGATATCACGTTCTTCCCCGTTGGTGGTCACAGTACGCTGCTGTTGGGCTATGGACGGGGTAGGTTTCACGCCAAGTCTCATTTCAACGGGCGCTCCAGTGGAAATTCCCCCCAGAACGCCCCCGGCGTTGTTTGTCTCAACCCCATCGGCGGATATCACATCATTATTCTCACTGCCGTACATGCGGCTCGCGGCAAACCCCGCACCCACTTCAACACCTTTCACTGCGCCAAGGCTCATCAACGCCCCTGAAAGTCGCGCGTCGAGTTTACCGAAGACCGGGTCCCCTATGCCGGCCGGCAGCCCCAACACCTGCAACCGTATTCTCCCCCCGACAGAATCATTGCATTCGCGCACTTGACGCACCGCTTCCTCCATCCGACCGGCCGCAGCCGGATCCGGACAGCGAACAGGGTTGCTTTCGATCTGCGAAAAATCCAAGGCGGCTTCATCAGCGCGAATGCCCGCAATTTCCTCGGTCCACGCACGGATCGTCACCCCTTTCTCGTTCAAGGCAGAGCGTGCGATCGCCCCTGCTGCCACCCGCGACACCGTTTCTCTTCCGGATGAACGCCCACCGCCGCGGTGATCCCGGATGCCGTATTTTTTCCAGAAGGTGAAATCGGCATGACCTGGACGAAAGATATTTTTGAGGTGATCATATTTTGAAGGATCAGCATCTGTGTTTTCCACAATCATGGCCAGCGGTGTGCCGGTGGTTCTGCCTTCAAAAACCCCTGAGAGGATCCGAACGTTATCTGCCTCACTGCGGGAAGTCGTGACACTGCTCTGGCCCGGACGCCTTCGCGCCATTTCCTGCTGTATGGCCTCTTTATCCACCGCAACGCCGGGCTTAAGCCCCTCAAGAACAACACCCAACGCAGGGCCATGGCTTTCTCCGAAGGTTGTAACACGAATGATTTCTCCCAATGAATTCGGACTTTTCATCCACAGATGCATTTCATCTGCAATCCGTTCGGCGAGCTGTTGTGTTACCTCATCCGGATCCCGGTTTGTATTGTCGCAGGTGATGTGCGCCATAGGGGTAAGAATTTCAGATGCTATTTCACACCTGCGGAAGAACTTTTCTTTACCCCCTTCGCCCCGTAGGAAGGGAGGTATGCCCGAGTCAGTTATACGTTGCCACAATGTATCGGCGGGCGCATTAAGCCAAACCAGAATGGCGTCCCCATACAGCATCCGGCGATGTTCCGGCTTCAGGAAGGTCGAGCCGCCGAGACCGATTACATGTTCGTGGAGCTCAGAGACGTGTGCCACGGCTTCCGTCTCGTATTTCCGGAACGTTTCTTCCCCGTATTTTTCCCATATCTCCCGGCATGTCAAATTCTCCCCCGTATCTTCCCTGCACTTCTGCTCAACAACGTCATCGGTCTCCGCGCACGGAAGCTTCAGCACTTCGCTCAATCTACGAGCAATCGTACTTTTACCGGAACATTTCAGGCCAGTTATCACTATACGCATCGGTATCGTCCTTTATCAGGCGGCATCCTTTCTGCTCGATATTACGCGACCGCGCCATTACAGGCTTTTCGAGCTAAAACATCAGCAAATAATGTACCATTCAAACCCCTTACGGGGTCCCCGCTTGCGGCGGATAAGTGCGGCCACGGCTTTAAAACCGAAAGAGTGAAGAGAGGCGTCACTCCGTTGGGACGACGCACGACCAACGAAGCACCGAGCAAATGCAATGCTCCCGCAAGTGAAGTTTATCCCGATTCTGCCTTAAAAGGAAAATAATCGGGACAGAGGCGCGGAGAATGGTGAGCTGTGAGCTGTGAACCGTGAGCTGTGAGCTGGGTTGTTGAGTTGTTGTGTTGGGGGCCACCTGAACGGGGAGCTGTAAATCGTGGAACGTGTGACGTGGGACGTGGGATGGTGCTGGATTCTGGCGGGAGGAAAAATTTTCGTAGTGGATATACGAGTAGCCTCGGCCGTGACTTCGCTCGGGGGCGAGTGAGTATGCAGGCGTCTTTTTTGCGACGAGAATGGTTCCCCCCTGGCTGAGCAAGAGGTTGCGATATTTTGTTTATACGGTATAGTCTTATACCGTTAGGTCTAAGACTTAGGAGTCAGAGATAATGATGCTATATGACCGTGAACGCGAACTGAATAAGCTGGAGGAGGCTTACCGTAGCGCAACAAAGGAAATGGTTGTTATTTACGGTCGTCGGCGCTTAGGGAAAACCACTCTGTTGCGCTCGTTTGCAAATCGCTACAAAAGCTTTTTCTTTTCATGCCCCATGAGTACAGAAGAGGAAGGCCTGCGTCTTTTCCAGCAGCAGCTATTGGATTGCTTTAACGATTCCTCCCTTGAAGATATGATTTTTCCGGGGTGGCCGGAAGCATTACGATACCTGTTTGACAGGGCATCCCGCGCTGGTTTTCCGGTTATTCTGGACGAAATTCCTTATTTATTCCGCAGTGTTCCTGGAATCGATTCGCATATTCAGCATCTGTGGGACGCGCATGAAGGAACTCTTAAGCTGATTTTCAGCGGCTCTACAATGTCGGTTATGCGGGAACGAATGTTCGGAGCTCAAGCTCCGCTTTATGGTCGACGCACCGGTCAAATTCAGTTCTCGCCAATGGGTTTTGCTGACATTTCACAATTTTATTCAGACTCTCTGTCCTTTGAGCAACGTGCGTACATGTATGCGATTTATGGGGGTGTTCCGGCGTATGCTGAACGTGCGGCGCAGTTTCTCGATTATAAACAGTCCCTGTTACACCTGATACTGGATCAGGATGCTGTGTTTTATCAGGAACCGGAGTTTATGCTTCGGCAGGAATTACAGCAGCCCGGCACGTACTTTTCATTGCTCCATGCCTTATCTGCCGGCAGGACAAAACCGAATGAAATTGCACAATACGCCGGTATTCCCCGTTCAAGCGTAAATAAATATCTGGATGTTTTATCTGAGATGTATCTCATACGACGGGAAATCCCGATAACCGAGCATCGGCCGGATAAGTCCACAAAAGGTCTTTACGTTCTCGCGGACAATCTGATGCGTTTCTGGTTCCGTTACGTCTACCCTTATACCTCTATCGTGGAGCTTGGCCGTGGGGCCGAATTGCTGCATACAAAAGTGCAACCCAATTTGAATGAGTTTATGGGCCCGGTCTATGAAGAAATCTGTCGTCAGGAATTGAAATATCGTGGCGAGGAATTGATCGGCTGGGTGCCGCTTCGTATCGGCCGGTATTGGGACGCCCATAACGAAATAGATATCGTGGCAGAGGACCCGACAGCGGAACGTGTGGCTTTTGTGGAGTGCAAATGGGGGAAACAGGTTGACTCGGTATCCCTGCTTAAAGACTTACGGCGCAAAGCCGATATGGTACCCGAATACCATGGATGGAATCGGTCTTATTTTATCATGAGTCGTACCGGTACAACGCAAACAGATCATATACAGATAGGAGACTGAAGCGCTTTATACAAGCGGCGGAGGAACGATAGAAACGAGTTCATGCTACTCAAGAAGAAGCTGTAAACAACGCGGCTGGGGGTCGAGGCTGGAGATCAGTGGCCGGAGATCAGAGGTCGGAGCAATATTGAATCATGAATGTTCAATAATGAATTTTTTGATTGTTACTTCATCATTCATTATTCAAGATTCAAAATTTTTCCGTCCCATAGTCCTGTAGTCCTGCCGCCTGTCGTTCCGCAGTCACATATGTGTCTGTCCGTTTTCTTCTGTTACGGTGCTGTGTTCATGCAAGTAGTCTAAAGGAGATTTCCGGGGCTCTATGAATTTGACAATTGCATAAGGAATGAGTATCATTAAAACTGAATGCATCCGTTCGTGTTAAAATTGGATATTGCGGAGGAGAACAGCTATGCGGGTTACAATAGAACTTCCGGATGACGTCGTTGCCTATCAGGATTCAGATGAACTTCGACAGAATATACGCCTATCCTATGCTTTGCGCTTATATCAGGGTGGTAACGTGACGATCAGTAAAGCGGCAAAACTCGCCGGCGTGGATATTTACGAATTTATGGCAGCTTGTAAGCAAAGCGGTATTCCGACGATCGACGTTGATCGGAATGAGTTGATTGCAGAAATGGAAGGTTAGCCTTTTCATGATACTTGTTGGTGACAGTTCGGCATTGATAGCCCTTGCTATCTGCGACCGGCTTGATTTGCTTTCAGAATTTTACAGCGAAATTTATGTCCCGGAGGCTGTGTATGGCGAAGTAGGGAAGGAAGAAAAAGTTGAGGGGCAAAAACTTCGTAATTACCTCCAGGACAAAGTCAGGAAAGTTGATATGTCGGATTATGTCTATTTAGACGCCCTGGCTGACTACGGTGAAGCTGAAGCGATGGTGTTATACAAGCACATCTCGGCGGATAAATTGCTGATAGATGACAAAAAGGCTCGTAGAATTGCGAGTATGAACGATATTGATGTTGTTGGTTCATTAGGTGTACTACTTAAAGCGAAAAAGGCGGGTCTTATACCTGACGTGGCTTCAAGTTTGGATAAGCTTAAGCGTAGTCGAATTTTTATCAGTAATACTTTGATAAACACGGTGTTGGAGCTTGCGGGTGAATGCGAGTGATTGCTGAAAGAGCTCCGTCACCAAGCCGATTCCGTAACCGAGTATCATGGGTGGACTCGTTCGTATCATATCATGAGCCGAACGGTAACCTCCGATCCGAATCATATTCAAGTCGGAGAATGTTAAGAAAGATTATAACTAACCGCTAATATTCAAGTTTATCCCGATCTTTGCGAAAAGCATCGGGACTAATCCTCGCGAATTCATGTGAAGCGGATAAACGGATTCTGCTTGCCGCCATTGCCGAAGCTTACGCGCACAAATGCAAATTTGTGGACGTAAGCTTACGCAATGGCGGAGCTCTGCTGTAACGCAGAGCATGGTATCATTCGATACCACGCAGAATCCTTTTTGTGGGGTTTTCTGGCTTCGTGCTCTTCGTGACCTTGGTGGTTAGACAAATATGGATAAACCGCTAACAACGTGCCGTCACAGTCACCTACACATACACTTACACTTACACAGTCACCTACACAGTTAACAGCTCACACATTCGCGTAAATTCGCGTAATTCGCGGTTCCCTGAATTCCCTTGTTTATTTGATTAGTGTACATAAGTCCCGATGCCTTTTGGCCAAGGATCGGGATAAATTTAAAATACGTGGTTAAAGAAATATATATGAACCACAAAGGGCACAAAGAACACAAAGGACGGCAACAGCTCTTTCCTTTGTCGGGTCAGACGACAAAGAAAAGGGGCTTTGCCCTGCCGCCGCCGCAGTAATACCCTTGAAAATTCATGATTCAACAATCATCATTCAGAATTGCCTGGAGATGTGCTCGGCCTCGAGCATTCCCGCCTTCAGGTTGCCTGTAAACCGTTAGCTGTCTCAGCCCTTCCCGAATCACAGTTTACAGCTAACAATTCACTCCCACGGGCACCTGCACAGGCACAGCTCAAAGTTTACGACTTACGATTCACGTCCAACATTCAACACTACCCAGCACCACGGACTACGGAACTATTGGACAATTTTGAATTTTGACTCCTGAATCTTGAATGATGAAGTAACAACCAACGGAGTTGAGGCGACAGCCGAAATCCCGGTCCCGACGAAACTCGGGCGTCGGGAAACGAGGGCACGAACAGCATGAATGCGGGAAAAAGTAAACACGCCGATACGTATTTCTTTGACCCGCATCAGGCCTATAAGACCGCGAT
This sequence comes from uncultured Lentisphaerota bacterium, assembly GCA_913055945.1. Classification (GTDB taxonomy): domain Bacteria; phylum Verrucomicrobiota; class Lentisphaeria; order Oligosphaerales; family CAJXKU01; genus CAJXKU01. The sequence continues at coordinate 9,647 of CAJXKU010000121.1, forward strand.
GCGGGGAAATCGTGTAAAAGTCCGGGGCAACAGAACGGG
>CAJXKU010000122.1 GCA_913055945.1 uncultured Lentisphaerota bacterium
CCCCTTCTGCCGGGCACGGATAAAGTTTATCCAGGCGAGTCCGGTGCCTTCCTGGACCGCTTCCTGTAGGGCCTCGCCGTGCAGGTATCTGAAGCGGTAGTTGAGGAGCTGCTGAATGTGGGGGAGAAGCTCCTCGAAATCCGCCTGTGCTGCGTCCAAGGTCGATGAGTCCATAGGCGGCCTCCTGATCAAAAGACATAGGGGCCGCCCCTGCCGGCCGGACGGCCCCGAAAAAACAAACAGGGCGCCCGCTAGCAGATCCGTCGCCGGGCGTACATGCGGAAACCCGCCGGGCACATGCAGCGGCGTGCCCGACGGGGTAGCGTGGAATGCGTCAGTGCATCATGGTTTTGAAACCCGGTTCTTCAGGACAGGAGCGGGGTACAAGAAAAAAGGCCTCCGTCGCGAGTGTCGTCACCCGCAGGGTGCTGCGTGGGGCAGCGCACATGCAGGATGGGGCACTCGGTCGGGAGACCGGACGAGAGGGGGATTGCCTCCGAGGTGGAGGCGTGATCCTCTCATTTATAATATAACGCGAATGGGCCTATAATTAAGCTGTGTGGGGTCTTCAGACTTTCTCAATCGACTTCTATAACCCCCCCCAGAGACTAGGCAGGTTTTTTACTTCCCGGATGTATCGATCCTTTCAACAGCGTCGACCATTTCGTCAGCACTCGTCTGGGTATAATACCGCGTCATCAGTTTCGAAGAATGCCCCAAGATCTCTTGGGCAACCCTTTCTGGAACCCCGGCCTTAGCCAGCCGAGTAGCACAGGTGTGGCGAAACTGATGGAAGGTAACGTGAGGCATGTCTTCGTACTTATCTTCTAGCTTTCTTTTCCGGCACTTTAAGGCATTATAAGTCAGCGGCTGATCATGGGCACCAGTAAAGACGAACTCCGAAACTTTCGCTTGGCGATCCACAATGTCCATAGCCCGGGAACAAAGCGGAATGGTCCTAGGTCGTCCTTCACCCCTGTGCGCCGTCTTGTGATCGTATATGCGAACTATTTTCTGTTGGCGGTCGATGTCTTCCCACCGCATTTTCAATAACTCTCCTACCCGCATGCCGGTTAGCAGGAGGAATTCACAGGCATCCGCCAACGGCTGGCTTTCTCCAGCGTATTCAAGGAAAGTCTGTACCTTTTCGTCATCCAGACTTCTGTCCCCTGGGGGGGATTTGGGTACTCTGCTTACGTTCTCAATAGGGTTTTCTTCCAGAAGGCCCTGTTCCACGGCCCAGTTATACAGCCGCTTGATGGACTGGACGAAAAAATTGATGGTTCTCGGTTTGTTACCTGCCTTCTTTATCGCAGCCTTTTGCTTCTCCACATCCGAAGGAGTGATACTATCGGCATCTTGGTGTCCATGCTCTTCGACGAAGGGCTTCAGCTGTCGCTCATAGATATCTTGGGTGGCTTCGCTCAAGTTAGTTTCCGCCCAAGTCAGGAAGCGGGCCGTGAGGGAATATAATGAGAGCGTGTCGGATCCCTCTTCCCGTTCGTCCGGCTCTTGCGCATAGTACTGGGCCAAATAACGGTGAAGTTGCTGTCTAGCTTCCTTTTTGTCTGGCCCCAGATACAACCGTTTTCGTTTCTCAGGCTGTTCTGTGTCGGGGACATCGGCGCACCATTGCCCTCTACTATCGTACCACCATACATCTGGCATTATAACTAACTCCTACGAAGGCCAGTGCTATCATAACATGCTATCAAAAAGCACAGGGTTTGCTTCGCCCAGCCTGCTTCTACCTCCGTAGGATACGATATTAGCCTACATCAAGTCAAATAAAGATGGTCGGGGCGCCCGGATTCGAACCGGGGACCTCGTGCTCCCAAAGCACGTGCGCTAACCAACCTGCGCCACGCCCCGAGTGTAAAATCAGCACTGCCTTCTGCACTGCAACGACTTGCAGCGCCGAACTATGTCTGCTACGCCGGCTTCATTGCTCCTTTGAGCATCTCCCGGGCGAGGGCCTGCCGGATAAATCAAGCGCCAGCCCGCCTGAGCGTTGCCTGAACGGGCATCGCCCACGTAAAAGTAGTGTAACGCAAAAAAACAGTCGACACAAGCTGCGCCGGACGGCATAGACGAGCGTCGCCGGGGAAGCACACCGGCGAGATACGCTCTGCCACGGTTTGACATCCTGTTGATGCTTTAAGACAGCCGGAGTTCGCGGTATTAGGCCAACAGCGGGCTGGAGCTTCCCTTCGGTCTTGAGCCCCAGTGCGTCAGGCGCCACGCCCGAATCAGGCTTCGCTGCAAATGCCTCACATGGTCCCGTTCTTGACAGTATGCGGCGTTATGGATAACATTGATTGTTGGTGGGCGGGTAGCTCAGGCCGGTAGAGCACGTGACTGAAAATCACGGTGTCGTCGGTTCGATTCCGACCCCGCCCACCATTCTTTAGTGTCCCGAAGCGATTGACCGGATAGTTTTGTCGCTCAGCGGTTTCTGGTGCATAGATACCCCCCGGCGCACCTCACTCCTACCTGTCCTGGATCCTTTGAAGCGCGACAGAGGGCCGACCTCCGGCGTGAAGTACTTGCAGTATGAGACGCCCCTCGGGATACGGTGTAGGCTTCCTTCTTTTTCGCCCGCTATTGCTTCGATTCTGAGCAGCCGGGCAAAAAGCGATGTCCCTTTTGGCGGTGCAAGTGGTGTCCGCTCCTTACTTTACGGAAGCTGATGAGCCTTGCGCCTCCGCAGGGGCCTCATCGAGGGATATATCACTCCATTGAAGCCAGGCCCAGGCACCGCCCGCGCACAGCAGCTCGACGCTGGCAGTCCACAGTCTCCAGCCCAATGCCACGACGATGGCCGATTCGGGACCGATTATGTCCGAGAGCAAAAGAATCAGCACACCTTCCCTGATGCCAAGTCCGCCCGGCGCAAATACGGCCAGGAGCCCACTTACACCGGCTGCCGCGGCGATGCAGATGAGCAACGGCACCTGGAACCAGCTGATGTCAACTAATGCAGCCACAAAAGCGCAGAAAGCCAGCCCCCCCGGTATTTTGCGGGTCATCGCCAGAAGGAGCCAGTAGATCACGTCTGCGAACGACAGGTTCAGCCGCAGTGGAGGCCGCTTCAGAAGCCTTAAAACCGGGGCAGAGGCCCATTCAAGAACGCTGGGGTGTAGGACGCCAAGGCCCAGGAGGGGAATTGTGGCCAGGACTGCTGGCATCCACGGGGGCATGCCGGTCACCAGAGGGATGACGGGGATGGCCCACAGGAGTCCACTCATAACAACGACAGCCTGGGACAGCGCAGACAGACTCATTGCGGAAGATACTGCTGGCCCCTCCTGGGAGAGAAAGTATCCGCGCCCCATGACTGCCCAGACTTTCCCGGGTATATACTTTCCGAGGCGGGATAACAGCGCACCTGCCGCCACACGCGTTGTAGAAGCCGTAATGTCGGCCCTTCTTACCTGCAGAGCCCACACAATCCCGCTGTAGCTCATTGCGAGTACCCTGAGCACAAAAGCCGCGCAAAGCATCAAGGGGGCTACCGACCATTGATATTCCGCCAATCCTCTCCACGTGCTCCAAATATGTCTGCCCAGCAGCACAAGAACCGCACCGGTACCGCAGATCTTAAACACGATCCACGCCTTGGAACCACCGGTGCGGCCCGCTTGTTCCGGGTCTTTCTCAGTCACCTATTTTTCCTTTTTCCTCTTATATTCCACATTCTCTCGCCGGTCACATGGCCCTGATAGCCGACATTTACGTTGCCAACGCGGTTCGTCCCCATACCCCATCTCGGTCATTGTTTCGCCACAAATGGCCTGGAATTTCGCGACTCTCTCAGGCGACCATTCGGACCAGTGGGGCAAGTCATGGCGGCGTGTGACATTCCGAGGACGCGTGACGGCCTGCTCCCAACTCTTTTTTCCTATTTGTAACCCCAGGTAGCTTTCCACGTTCTCGCGGAAATAGGGGTAACTACTGCATAATTCCTCCAGCCTGACGGCATTGTTTACCACCCGCGCAATCCGCCGGTTCCGGTCCTGCCATGTCCAGCATATTTTCTCGAATCGCGTCAGTTCATCCCACGTTTCCGCCCACGGGTCACTGCACGAGGGAGACGGGTTAAATCCCGGTAACAGGTTGCGATATGGACTGTATTTGGCCCGCGACATCATTGAGCGTACAACGTCCCGGCCATCTCTGACGAGGTGGAGGAGTTGACATCCGGGAAACTCTGCGGACAAAAAGTCTCCGCACAGAAGCAGCTTCGGAGTAACTTCACCGTAAACCTCCGTGTCCTCCTTCAGGTTCTGAAGCATCCTTCTTTTTCTATAATGGTGCAGATACTGCCGCCTGGTCAGGCCGGTTTCTCTGAGGAACAGCCAATCCTCCGAGATAGGTTCATGGAATACAGAAGCCTCAGGAGCAGAATCAAGCAGGCTTGCGAAAAAGTATGTGCCCGACCTTGCGGCCGCAAGAACGAAAAAGCACCGCAGGTTCGAAAAAGCATGTGTCACGCTTTCCGTCGATCGCCAGAAATGGGGGTGCAGAAGCGATGTCGAACAGTTCCAGGCGTGTCGTGCAATTCTGGCTACATCCCTCGCCATCCAACTGGCACTACTCATCACATTCCGTCCTCCCAGGACCACAGAGAAAGCACATCGCGGTCCAGGAACCGATTCAGTTTCTTCACATCTTCTCGATAGACAGACTTGAGCCACCTTCTGTCGCGCGGGTTCATTTCTGGATAGGTTCGGCCCGTCTTCTGCGTGGTCTTTTTCTCATCCTTTGCGGCTTTCAGGCCTCGAGCCGTCTTTATGATGTCCTTCACCCAGTTCGCTCCCGGAGAGTTTTTTAAAAACCGGAATAAACCGGGCGAGTATCTTTTGACCACAGCTCCGCCCATTTTGAGGTAATACGGCACACCGCTTCCTATTGCAGTGTTCACCTTTCCCTCCGATACCACATCGGGCACGAAAGAGTTGTTTACGCCCAGGAATGAATACATTTCTTGCACCACCTGCAGGGGGGTACTTCTCAAGTCATCGTGTAGCAGGATAAGAAACTGGCTGCGGTCAAAAAAGCGCAGATATCGCTGTAAGTTTCTGTAGTAAAACCCCGGCTCAATAAGCTGCTGCCTGTACCGTTGGCATGCCTCCCGAAAACCAACCCCCACCGGCCAATTTACTTTCTGGTGCCAGAAACGAGAATATGCACGGTCTATCGGATTTCTTAAAATCGCTATCAACCGGATACTACCGCCGAGATAGCGATGTATCAATTTAGGAGCTTCCGGATCTGCCAGATAATCAGCAGTTTTCTCGCCTACTGCTACTTCTTCCGAGACTGCATCGAATAGTCCGTGGTACCAGTCAAAGCCTCGCTTATAATTACAAACTCTATCCCCAGAGCAAAGGTCAAAAAAATGGGGATCACCGGGATAATACATCTCCCCTTTAACCTGCCCGATGTAGACTTCCGGATGCTCGCGACAGCAGAGTTTCAGGAATGACGTGCCAGAACGGTCAGCGCCTATAATGAGAAAATTAGGAACCATCGGTTGGCTGGAGCTTGTAAACCAAAGCGTCAAATCGGTAACTTGCCAAACGAGATCTGGTGTGAGCGGGCCAAATATCTACGTCACATGGAGAGTCGCTATATGTCCGGGCCATCTTACGGACTTCCTTACGAGAATACCACGTCCAGCTATCCGACGCCACCTTTTTACCAGTAATCCTGCGGAACAGCAATTGAACTCTTTTTTTTAACCTCTCGACTGAACTCCGCGAGGCTTTTGTTTTAAGAGTGTCAAACGCGTCTTCTCCCTTCGGGTTTCTTATAATTTGCCACATCGTATGCGCCCAGCTATCCGAATCTGGCACTTCCGTTATCAAGAATGCCCCCCCCGGCTTAACTACCCTTAGAACTTCGTGAATAACTTGCTTGGCGTACGAATAACCAGGAAAATAATGAAATGAGGTTAGACAGTAAGCAAGGTCCATACTGTTGGGAGCAAGTGGCACAGATGTTGCGGAAGCTACCTGGAAATCACAATTAGACCCGCGAGACCGCCTGGAAAGAACCCGAGCCCGTGCTATCATCTCTTCAGATAGGTCTATCCCTACAACCTTACTGCACTGCTCAGCGACCTTTAGGCTTATAAGTCCATTACCGCAGCAAACATCCAAAACATCATCTCCCGACGTTATCCCGAGTTGGCCTACCAGAAATCTTTCCTCCCTTTTTAGGTCCCTAAGCTTTCGATTAACTTGATCAAGGGCTGTATTTTGTCTCGCCATTTCATCCCAGTATGTGCGCCACAAATCCGATTTTCGCCGCTGACCCGACATATTAAGCTTTCCCGGAGATAGTTTTTCAGACCTATTAGTCTTGTTCAACATCAATTTCGGATAAACCTGAAGAGCGACTTGTATGGTAACATTTTAACTGGCAGTGCTAAACAAAACCACAATCCCTCGATTTATCGCGTTCCAAAGCTTAGCGGTTACTCGGCTAGTGGTAGCAACAGATATGGGCAAGAATTCAAAGCAAGGAAAAGTAGAAGTGGAGCCGGGGGGTGGCTACGCGCCACCATCTTTCCTCGAACGATGAGGAACGTTTTGCTTTAAACTACCCCGGCTTCCAAATGCTCTCACTGCATCGATAGGATAAATAAATCTCAGTTAGCATTGCAAGTGCAAGCGGACCACCTGTACACCAACCTATGGTTAGTAAAACCAGCGTATAACTAATGGGCTTAGAACCTTTATCAAGCCATCGGGCAGCTTATCCCAGAAGGGTACTCCTCTCAATTTCCGGTCCTTATCATTAGGGCTCCCAACAAGAGTGGCGTACCTGTAGATTGGGAACTCCTTAGCGCCCCATTTTCGTTTGAATCGCCTTAGACCTTCGTTTTCCACAAACGATCCGCCCAAGTCCAGCCTTTTTTTATGCCGCCTAAGGCTCTCCTCCAATATTCTCCACATGTACAAATCTACCGCATGACATCTCTTGCCTTTTTCGTTAGCTACGCCCTCAGCTAAATAGAAAGAATCTCCGTCTTCCAATATTAGGGCGCCAGCGACAGGCGATCCATGCTGGTAACATACTACAACCCGCGATTGTATCGTATCAAGAATCCGCTCGAGGTACAGTCGACTTGGGACAGGAAGCCCTAAGCGTTTACGGTGAGTAAGGTAGAGGTTATGGTATTGTTCAACCAAACCGTGCTTTCCCATATGGAGCGTCACGCCTTCTTTCTTTGCTTTCCTTGCAGCCTTTTTTACTTTATGTCTTTCCTTGGATCTGGCGAAGTGTTTGTCTAAGAAGTCAGACATACTCGCATACTGGAGTTCGACGATTGCTCTCATTTCCGGCTGTGAGCAGCTTAACCCGGTAAGCTGCAGCTTCGTATGGGAAACAAAGTCCAACGAGGCACTGTTTTTCTTGGCAAAACGAGTGGCGTAAGCAATCAACATCCGAAGTGTTTTTTTATCCTCTGCCACCGGCCCACCCCACATCGACACCGGTAGCGATATCATCCGTCGACCACTAAAATTTGAGACGAGAAAGATCGGGAATATACCTTTTAGCTGACCATCCGCCTTAGCAAGTACATAGTAATCACGAAATCCATATTGCTTTCGCACCACGTCGCGCCAGGCGAGAGAATGGTAGACCGTGGCCTGGTCACGTGTGGCAACATATTCGTTCCAGGCCTTACGGTCCGTGGGCTTGAAGGTCCGGATCTCTACAGTCATTCCACAAACTCCCTTACGATCTCGTGATGGGTGCGTATCAGCCAACCTTCTTCCATCGCGCGCTGTAGAATATCTTTAAGGAGAACATAATGGCGGCCTTCGCAAACCGGATGTCCATACAAACACGCGTATTTTTTATTGCCAAGCTCGCTCATGACATGCCTCACCAGGTCGCTCCTATTGTATTGCTGGCTTAAAAGGTACTCCACAATGGGTACTCCAGCCGGACCCATTAAGGTGCAGGGTACGACCGCAATCGGCGACGAATCACTCATCCGTGGGCTACCCCGTCTTGAATCGGCGTGGTAGGTAAAATCAAATTCCGACAGGATCCTCTCTACCCGCCAATCCGAGTTGAAACCAGGGCTTGCAAAACCCCGGGGGCGCCTGCCAAAATACTCTCGAAACACTGCAAGCGCCCGGTCGAGCGTCCGTCGTATCTCTGCCGTCGTCATGGCAGAAAGCCCATGCTGCCAGCGCGGATGGTTCATCCCACCATGAAGCGCGAGTTCGTGCCCTTCATCCAGCACCCGTCGTATCTGCCGAGCGTATTCCACCCCTAGATTGGGGTTGAAAAGGATAGTTTTAAGAATTCCCTCTACGCCCAGATGCTCCACCGGAGTCTGCCTGACACCGCGGCCTGTGGAATCACCGCTGTCATCGCGGGTCCCGCAGAGGGCCGTTTTAAGATCGAATGTGCGTCCCATGTTTACAAAGAATGTAAAACGCACGTTCAGCTCTCGGGCCAGTTTCAAAAGATTGAATAATCCCTTCTCGACGCCGGGTATGGTGTCTATATCGAATCGTATTGATAATTCCCGCTGCCTCTTTGACATATGCTCGCTCATTCTGCGAAGCTTCTACGCGCACCAAACGCCCAAAAGTCAAAAGCAATATCAATTACCTAAATTGCTTCCCAGAAAGCGAAGTGGACAGTGCTGCCCGGTCACCGGTGGCGTAGTTGTGCCGGGCAAAGATGCGAAGCAAGTATAGCTGACGGTCGAATTCCACTTCCCCGCGACTGATCGGCAAAAAATTGACCAGGGAAGCTCGCCAGAAAAATTGTCCCTATTTCGTATTTACTCGTGTGGATCTTCTGCTTCGCTGACAAGGTATCCCGATCTGGATGGGGGGGAGCGAAAAAACATTCTTTCTCCCCCTTACGTTATATCTTGATCCCGCCTGATGTGCCGGACGAAATTACCCGGCGCAACGCAGGCGATGGCTGACTCAGTTCGATCCTGATTATAGTTGTTCATCTGCTCTTCCACAAGCCCGTATCGTAGCTTGCCAAATAAGGATGTTTTTGATTTATATTGACTATGGAAAAATCCGCCGGAAGAAAAGAACGACCTGCGGGAAGTCAAAGCGAAGCTGGAAGCCTTCCAGCAGGTGCAGATGGCGCGGTATACCTGACAGACATCTCCCGGCTGTTGCCGCAGATCAGGCACCACGACTGGCCACAGTATCAATATACCATCCGCGACGTGCGCACGGGGCTTTTGTTCGTGGCCTGCGCCGACCACATCACCAAGAGCCACGCCTGCGCCGCCGCATTCCGCTTCCTGACGCACCTGGAGCGCAAGGGGGATACTTCGCAGGTGACCATCCAGACCGACAACGGCAGCGAGTTTGACGCGCAGGTGATCCATCAGACGGACCGGGGCTTCCGCTATACCGTCGAGGGCCTGATGGACGCCTCTCACTGGTTTATCCCGCCGGCTGCTGTGATGGGACGCCGACGTGGAGACAACCCACCAGCTCATAGAGGCCGCATTATACGACCGTGAGGTCTTCTCGGGCCGTCTTGACTTCCTTGACAAAGCCTGGTCCTGGCAGGCGTATTTCAACCTCAACCGCAAGAACCCCTACCAGGGCTGGCGCACCCCGGCCGAGCGGCTGGGGGAGGCCGCGCCGAACCTTTCAGGGCGCGTTTGTTTGCTG
>CAJXKU010000123.1 GCA_913055945.1 uncultured Lentisphaerota bacterium
AAATCCGCCTTCCGGCGCAGAATCAGCCGGGCTACGAGATACCACGAAACGCCGCCCAACGTGCCGACCGCGCCTATGATAAGCGCCGCCGGATTTTCCTGCAAATACCCCTTGACAGTAGCCACCCCGCAGACGAGAGCCAAGAGTACACCGATAAACTCATGACGCTTGACATAGGTAGCGGAATCTTCGCTGCTTCTGGGCGAATCGCTTTCTTCCGCAGTTTCAACAGCTGAGTTGCGGGAGGTGATATCACCACCGCACGTTGCGCAGAATTCGCTTTTCTCCGTATTCTCGGAACCGCATGCGGGACAGGTAACCTGTGACATTACAACAGCTTTCTGTTTACAACCAGGGTGCTTGTAGATAGGGGATGTTTCCGTGCATCTTTCAGTCCGATTCTTTCTCCCACTGGGCAATCTCCTTCAGCCGGTCAATGATGTTGATATTCTGGGTGCACTTTTCTTCGCACATGCCGCACTCAATGCAGTCGCCAGCTTCGGCCTGGCGATAGGCCAACAGCCCCCATTCTTTTGCCCCGGGGAGGGATTCCTTCATCTTGTCGTCGGAGGTACCGAACATCTGTTTGCTGTTGTAAAACTGCATATACGCCGGAACAGGGATGTTCTGCGGGCAGCCTTCGCAATATCCGCACGCGGTGCAGATTTCATTCATGTTACTGGACAAGTGGCTCTGAATCTGCTGCAGATCCTGGTCGGAAAAAGAGGTGCATTGTTCTGCAACCGCACAGGCCTGGTCTACCTGCTCTTTCGTGGTGAATCCGACAAGCGCAATATCTAAGTACGGGCAGGAGATGGCGAAGCGGAGAGCGGCCTCAGTGGGCGTCTCACCTTCGCGAGTGGACAGAAATCCCAGTTTATCTTCATTCTGCGGGATCATACCGCCGGCAAGCGGATTCATGGCAACAGTTCCGCACCCCGTTTCCCACGCGGCTTTGACGCCGGCCCAGCGGTAGGGGAAGTTCAGAATATTCATCCCCAGCAGGACGCCGTCCATGGAGCCATCTTCCAATATCGACCGGATCTGATGGCCGGGCTGATGAGAGGAGAATGTAATGTGGTCGATGAGGCCTTCCTCTCGGCACTTAAGCAATCCTTCGTACTGGCCGCCCGACTGCATGGCAAGGTGATAATGTTCCATTTTCCGAAGGCACCAGACATGGTAGAAATCGATTTTTTCCACGCCCAGCCGCGACAGGGATTTTTCGACCGCTGCTCGTGCCTTGTCTGCGGTATCATATTCGGTGGGCATGCCTTTGGTGGATACCCAGTAATCTCCCGGCATGTCCTTGAACGCGAGCCCGAAAATATCTTCGCTTTGATCATTACAATACCCCGGGGCCGTGTCGAAGTAGGTGATCCCCTTGTGCCGGGCATAGCGCACCAATTCGGCATTTTCTTCGTTATCCCGGTCTGTGTCGAATCTCATACCGCCGAAACCGACTTTGGAGACGTGCTTACCCGTTTTTCCGTACTCTGTATACATCATATCTCTGTTCCTCCTTATGCTCGTTCGGTTGATGCTGGTGAAAAGGTAACATAACCTTTCACTCTATCAATCCAGCAGTTTCAGCTGAGCGTATTCATTCCGCCAGAAGCGGTATTCCGGATTGTCTTCGTGCGGTTTTTTTAAAACTAGATAACGGCGCCCCAGAGCATTTTTCTCGTATCGCAACGTCCAGCGATTGCCTTTTGGAGTGAAGAATTGGATGTTTATGCTTCGCACTTCATTGTCCTTCAGTCTTCGCTCAATTCGGTACCCTGAAGCGCGAAACGTTTGATTGAAGGTGTCTTTATTTGTATCCGGCGGATTTTTAAACGAGGACAGCACACGCCACCGACCGTGAGCGTTGTGTACAGGCTCATCAATGTCCAATATCTCTTCCCTGTTACCGGGTGCCAGAACCGTTCTCGGATGGAATTCTTTCACTATTTCTTCAAGTCCGGCGATCGACCCGTAGTCGGACGTCGGACAGATTGCAGCCTGTAATCTGTCATACCCCTTTGATTGCATCCATTCGCGGAGGGGAAACACGAACTGCCAGCCACCGATGTTTACCAGAATCGGCTCGTTGCTGGAAGGTGTCTGTAACAGAACCGCAGGCGTGCCGGTGCCTTTCCCGTGAAACACCGCTGCGTCTGCCCGATGGCCGTTAACAGGCAGCATAAGGCTTCCGCCCCAACAGATCCAGAGTGTCAGCAACGCCATTCTGGTGTGCCTCTTCCAGGCGGGGAGCAGACACACGAACATGGTCACGTAGAATCCCGCCACAATCCAGTCGGACGGCTGCTGCACACTCACGCTGAGCGGAGAATCACCAGCTAAGCCCGCGAGACTTGATACGCCTTGGAGGACGTGATCCACCGCGACACCCAGCAGCTGATTCAGAAATGGAATGATCCCCACGAAGAGCTTGAGGAAGGAGGCGGTGAGGAGGATTCCCAGAAGGGGCACAATAAGCATATTCAGCGGAACTGCCCCCGGAATGACCCGTGCATTACTGGCTGCGATAAGTCCGAAGCTGCCGATCCAGGCGAACACGCTTATGCCCAGCAGTTGCCATCCCCGAAGAGTTATGACTGAGAACCACGAATGGCGGCTTGTATCTGCCGGAAGCCAATTACGCCGCTCTCGAATTGCTCGCCAGCCCCGCCTGATGAGAGGGGTGCCGCTTAACACGCTCGACACCACGACAAAAGAAAAGACAAAACCTGGAGCAAGTATTTTTAAAGGATTTACAAACAAAAGTATCAAGGCCGCCACAGCCAAAGAGTTTGCGGAGAGAACCGGTCTCAGCCGTACCCGCATCAAGCACCACACCGAGATCATCACGCACGCACGAACGGAAGAAGATGCTCCGCCGGTCATAGCAACATATCCGGCCAACAGGAACGGTAACAGGAGGTACTTGTACCGATTAGGCACCCGAAAGACGGAAAGCAGTACGAGGAGAATGGCCGCAACAATCCCCGTGTGAAGCCCGCTGATGGCGAAAATATGAAACGTACCGCTGCGAAGAAACTTCTGTTTCAGCGGGCGAGTAAGAGCGTCCCGGTAACCGAGTGTCATGGCGGCGATAAGGCGACGGGCCTGCGGCGAGTCGATCTCGGTCAGAATGCTGTGGATGGCTAAATCGCGCATATGGTAGAAGCCGTCGAGGGCCCGACGCCATCCGTGAGGGGATTCAGCGGCAAGGATTTCGTGGACCTGCATAGACCGCCGTATACCCGAAATCCTCAAATAGCGTGGATAATCAAATGCTGCCGGGAATATGGCCTGCGGGGGCGGATAAACAGTGGCGTCAACACGTAATCGCTTTTGGCGAAGTCCCTTTGTCTCCACGTTATCGGGTAACTGCACCTTTACTTTGCCCCGGCAGGAACGCCATTGGGTCTTCGGGGACAAACGAAAACGTTTTATGCGCGCGGTAACGTTTCCCTGATCTTCGAGTACCGGCTGCGATGGCCCATTGTATACCGGCGTAACGATAACGATATCCGCCTGAATGCGTAGTTCGTTATCGGGGGTCTGATCGGCGAAATTATGCCATGGCGCCCACAAGTGCAACAGCGTCAGGCCTATCGCGGCGACAAGTGCACCGATTTTCATTTGCCGGCGTCCGGGGAGAACACCGACGCCGATCGTCAAACCGATGCCGGCGACCAAAGCCCACCCCACCGCGAGCCAACCGGGCCAAACCGCCAGAACCAACAGCGTTGCACAGCCAAAACAAAACAGAGCGACAAGGGCAGGGCAGACCTTAAGGGAGGGAGGAAGAGCATTTTTAAAAGCCGTGATACGGCGCGTAATGAACAGCAGGCAGTGATCCACAAACCGTGTCTTTCTCGTCCACTTAGTCAGAAAGCAACTCACAGTTACGCAGCATCAGCCGGGCGGGGTTTTCATTAAAACCCATAACTTTGCCGGTTACGGTAATCTCTGCACCGCTTGCCTCAGCCTGTTGTAAGCGATCTTTGACATTCGTGTATTCTTCTGAGGGGAAGAAGCACCGGACGACCTGTCCCAGGGTTACTATACCCAAACCGTCACTTCCCCGCAGCTTCCGGATTTTTCCCGAGATAATAATCTCTTTGGATTTGATCGTATGATAGAATTTTCTGGGTTCCTGAGCCAGTAAGTCTTCCAAAGCCGATGCTTTGAAACGTTTTTTCTCTTCGCTCGAACCGTCTTCACCTACGTTCATCTTCCCTTCTCTGGTTTTATACTCCTGCATGGCTTTTCGAGCGCTCTCGGTGTCCAGCCGTTCAATGTTTTCGTACTGAGGTTCCAGATATCGCTCCATATTCCCGGGCGATAACTCAAGAATCACATCCCCCTTTTCATTTTTTTCAATCAGTTTACCTTTGACCGTATTGCCGTCTTCCAATACCAGCTTTGTATTGATAACCCACAGTTTTACAGGAGATACTTCGGTTATTTCCTCCGCCTTTACGTTGACAGCGCGTTGTTGCTCAATCCCCGCGGGGTGTTTCACCTTTATCAGGCGTCTACCTCTGGGTAAGCCTTTAATGCGCAACGGTCGGGACTCACTTTCAAATTCCCCGGCAGCCTGGGTGGCACCTTTAACATGACCATCGATAACGATTTCACAGTTTGGGGGAGATGTGACGATTTCCAGTCCCCCGAATTTAGGTTGTAAGGTTGCTTCGACCTTTTTGCCTTCAGTCCGTTTCACGTTAACCGTTACCTTCTGGTTCTCGTAAGCGACAGCTGCTATGATCAATTCCTTCTCTCCTTCCGGCAGGTTGTCGAGGACTTTCGGTGTGTGCCCCAGAAACTGATTGCCGCGAAGAATTGCCGCCCCCGTGGGTTCTGAGGTCACGTAAACCGTACCCGGTTTCAGGTTGAGGGAATAGGGCGACTCTACATCAGGCTCGGGTATTTGCAGGTTTCTTGTAAGCGATTCATATCCGTTTTTTTCGAATCTGAGGCGATGCCGGCCTTCGGGGAGATACGGGATCTTCAAGGGCGCCGACCCGAGTTCTGCGTCATCCAGAAACACGGTCGCACCCACAGGGTCGGTGGTAATTTTAATTTCCTGCCTGGACGGAGGTGTTTCGGCTTCTTCCGGGGAGCTTTTCTCTGTCTCTGTACCCGTCGCGGTTTGCTCATCGGACGCCGTAGTAGAACTCGCAGTTTCCTCCGATTCTTCTCCTTCTCCTTCTCCTTCTCCTTCTCCTTCCTCAGGCTGTTTGCCGGCGAATACCGTTATGCCTTCGGCTTCTTCCTGGTCGGCTTCAGAAACGTCGCTTTCTTCTTCGGTAGAAGCAACGTCTGACTCCGTGGTATCGGTAGACGTTCGGGTCTCTGCCACGGGCGAAGCCGCCTTATTTTCCTCATCCGATTTTTTAGCCGAGTCCTCCTCGGAAGAAAACGTCAGTAACCCTAAATAGAGAAGAACGCCGATCAATCCGGCAAAAACCGCAATCCTCAGACCTAAGCCTATCTTTTCAGTCCAGGCGGAAGACCCGGTTTCAGAAAAAGAAGTGCTTCCGGCAGGAGCGCCAATGCCCTTCTCGCTCGTGGCAGCTGCGCCAGAACTGTCGCTCTCAGCACCGGCAGCCAGCGCATTCCGGATGGTGGTGCTGTCGCCGAACAAAAGCCGCTGGTTGTAAATATGCAGTTGATCGCCGTTTTGCAGAGGGCGAGGTTCGGATATACGCTCCCCGTTCAGATAGACCCCGTTCGTGCTGCCGCTGTCTTCTACAGTCCATGCTCCGTCTTTCACAAAAATCCGAGCATGATAGCGTGAAATGCCGTCTTCGTTGAGGAATACATCATTGTCTTCCTCGCGCCCGATTGTTACGCCGTTTATTCCCAAGTCGATCTGCTCACCGGCGCGTTTTCCGGTTAGCAGGCCGAGTTTCATTTGTTTGCCTTCTTTTGCCATGCCCCGAACCTCTTAGTCATGCCATATTGCGTGAGGGACTTCTTCCGTGCTTCTGGACCGACGCACTATATTATAGGATTACGCCGAGACCAGGATAGAACTTTTCACATACTATACAACATCAACGCACATGATTGATCTTCATACACACAGTACAGCTTCGGATGGAACGGTTCGGCCCCAGGCTCTTGTCGAGGAAGCTGTTAAAGCGGGACTGAGCACCATCGCGCTCACCGACCATGATACTGTAGACGGAGTGGCGGAATTCCGCAGTGCGGCGGAGCAGACAGATATCGACGCCGTTCCGGGGGTTGAAGTCGCGGCGCGGTGGTATGAGACGTCTCTTCACATCGTGGGGCTTTACATCTCGCCTTCCGATCCGGACCTTCTGGAACTTTTGGCACGGATTCGGAAGAACCGTCAAGAGCGTAACGCCCGTATCTTAGAACGCCTGGACAACCTCGGGAGACCTGTAAGCGAAGCCACTGTCACCAGAGCGGCTGGAGGGACGGTCATCGGGCGTCCACACATCGCCAGAGCTCTTGTCGAGCACGGCCATTGTCGAAACTCGCGTGAAGCTTTCGAACATTACCTGGGTCGTCGTGCACCTGCGTACATACGCAGGGAATTACCGCTTCCGCACGAAGCTATCAGCCGAATTCATGAAGCGAACGGCGTTGCAATATGGGCGCACCCGGTTGGCATCAGGGAGCAACCTTACAGCAAACTCAGGCGCGTACTTGAAAAACTCGTGGATGTCGGCCTCGACGGGATTGAAGCTTATTATTCTGAGTATACACGGGAACAAGAGAAGCTGATGCAGGATTTGGCCGAAAAGTATGCGTTGGTCACCAGCGGGGGGAGTGATTTCCACGGAGAAAATTTCCCGGATATCGCTCTGGGACGCGGACGGGGAAATCTGGAGGTACCGGACAGCATAGTTCGACCATTACAGCAACGTGCCGGAATGTACGCCACAGCATGCAGTTAGTATGTGACCGTTGCGTTAGCTTCGGGTGCTTAAGCGGGGGAAGAGACCTCAGCCGTTCCTCTGCATGCAGAAGCTTAAGCTCGATGCTCCGATATATCCAGCGTTGCCGACACCCTCAGAACAGCACAAGAGCGTAAGAAAAATGAACGAACCAACAGTTGCCTTTTATACATTGGGCTGTAAGCTGAATCAATACGAGACAGAGGCGATCCGCGAGTCCTTTATCAAAAGAGGTTATCGCCCTGTCGATTTTACAGAATCCTCGGACGTATACGTGATCAATACCTGTACGGTAACCACCAGGAGCGCAGCGCGGTCACGGAAACTTATCCGGCGCGCTCGTCGACGTTCACCGGGAAGCCGCGTTGTGGTGGTCGGATGTTACAGTGAAGTTCAGCCGGGCGAGGTATCCCGGATCGAAGGTGTAGACCTGATTCTCGGAAACACGGCCAAATCGCGCGTGGTGGATTATCTGGAAAACCATCAAGGGCCAGTGTGTCAAATAACAGACGACGCTGACAAAGATTCCACTTTCGAAGAATTCGATCTTGAATCCTTTGGTGAGCACAGTCGCGCTTTCGTTAAGATTCAGGAAGGTTGCGACGTATTCTGCTCCTATTGCATCATTCCGTATGCGCGAAATCCGGTCAAAAGCCGTACCGAAGACAGTGTCGTGCAACAAGTGCTGAAACTGGAAAGTTCGGGATATCGCGAAGTGGTGATCGCCGGCACTCACCTGGGACTTTACGGAAAAGACAGGGCAGGGGGCGGTTCCCTTGTCGAACTCCTGAAGCGGATATGCCGGGAAACTGCGATCGAGCGGATTCGACTCAGCTCGCTTGAACCCATGGATATGTCCGAAGAGCTTTTGCGTTTTATACAATCTGAGCCGAGGATATGTCATCACTTACATCTACCGATACAAAGCGGGGATGACGAAATACTCACGCTGATGCGCCGCCCCTACAGCGTTGCAGAAGTACGGGATATATTCACTCGTTTGGCAGATGCATTGCCTGACATCTCGCTGGGCACTGACGTGATTACCGGTTTTCCGGGGGAAACGAATGAGCACTATGCTAATACCTACCGCCTTCTGGAAAGCCTGCCGCTGGCGTACATCCACGTATTTCCGTTTTCTCCCCGTCCGGGAACCCCTGCTGCGGATTTTTCCGGTGGCGTACACCCGGAAGAGAAAAAGCGCCGTGTCAAGGAACTTTACAACCTTCGGCTGGCAAAACTGGATGCGTTCAGATCCCGCTTTTTCGGGCAAGCGTTGCCGACCCTGATTGAATGTTCGCGGGACAAAGATTCCGGCAACTTGGTCGGGATAACAGGTAATTACCTGCGGATTCTTGCTGAGGGGGACGATTCGTGGATGAATCGGTTGGTTCACATGGTCCCGAAGGAGATCCGGGGGGAGCAGTTATACGGTTCAATCCGGAAAGAGATTTCCGCGTAGAGCTCCGGAACGTCTTTTGTTCCTGAACGAACAGTCCCGGCAATTCAGGCAAATTTTGCAGCGTCCAGAATGAACAGCATCATGCAGCCTTCCCTGTTCGGATTTCTGGACAGATACCCAGAATAGGCTTCATCAGCATGAAAAGAATGCGTTGCGGCATAACGAAAACGATTTATCTTTCTCTATGATTTGTGTATCAACGGCCGAAAAGGGTTACAGCTTATGCTTCCTTATCTGGCACCATTTTTAGAGCAAGTGTGGGGACCTCTCCGTCTTTTCGGGTCATTCCTGGTGTTAATCGGTCTCGGGGCTTCTGTTACTGCGTTCTTCACCGGTTACCTTACGCCGAAACTTTCCAGTCTTTTGCCGAACGACCAGGGTCGCAGCCACACACCTTCTCCGCATGCTGCTTTGGGAAAACCCACAGGAGCCGGTATCTTCTACGTGTTGGTTTCTGTGCCCGTTCTTGTACTGGTTCTGCCGTTCTCGTGGCGTTTGTGGGCGGTCATCGGGTGCTTGGCTTTGGCCATGCTTACGGGATACCTGGACGATGCAAGTTCTGAACCATGGGGAGAGCTTAGAAAAGGCGTTGTTGATCTTGGGGTAGCGGTGTTGACCAGCTTC
Organism: uncultured Lentisphaerota bacterium; assembly: GCA_913055945.1. Lineage (GTDB taxonomy): Bacteria > Verrucomicrobiota > Lentisphaeria > Oligosphaerales > CAJXKU01 > CAJXKU01. The sequence continues at coordinate 9,010 of CAJXKU010000123.1, forward strand.
GTCCTGTGTCAGGGCGAAAGTTTCGTCGTGTGGTTGCCTTTGGTCAAGGGGAGCTTTGAGATGCCGGTTTGGCTGTTTGTCCCTGAATCCTGCCGGCAAATCACTAAACCACTTTTTGTACCTCTGCACCGACACCTTGACCGGCCTGCCCTGCCTTACCATCTTTTCCAGTTCCCCCGGAGCCCAACTTCCCACGTTGCGACCGAATTCCAGAATCAACTCCTTGAGGTCTTTTTTTTCAAGGGATTGCCCGTTTTCTATTCCATATCCCAACCTGTCCATCCTGCTCAAAATCCGGCTCAAGCTCTGAAAAACATTCAAGTAACTCGCACCGATGTTCTGCTTGCCCTGATGGTGGTTGTAGTAAAGAATAGCCACCTTTTTGTCCTCATTATCCGTGCTTCTCAAAGCGGTCCATTTTTTCAGGCGCCGGATCAAGTGTTCCACCTTGTCCTTAACAGGAACAGTCTTGTATATATCACCGAATTCCGAAGTCTCGACCTTCCTCTTCCCCATCAGGGGAGATGGCTCAATAAGTCCGGAGATTTCCGGATTGGCGATATTGGTAACCACCCCTGCAGGTGCGATTCCCCTGGGATCCTCCTTCCACTCCTCTACTGTATTGAAAAAAAGCTTTATCGCGTTTATTACCGGAACATTCAA
>CAJXKU010000124.1 GCA_913055945.1 uncultured Lentisphaerota bacterium
CACCCAGCCGATGCTGTTCCCCTCCAGTGTCATGTCGATGGAGCCGCCGTCTGAGGAAACCGTGCCCACGTACTGCGGGTTCGGCTCATTGGCATCACCGCCGGGCCGAAGGCCCCATGTATTGCCCGAAAAGTCAGGGGGTTCTTCGGTAACATCCTCACTGATAGACAAGTCCGCACTTGAACTGTCCCCGTAAGTAACTGGGTTCATCGGCGTAAGCGTGGCCGTGTAGGTGCCGGCTTCCCGGAAGGCCCGCTTGATCTCGACATTCCGGCTTGTCGGTATCGCTCCATCGGGCCCCTGCTGAAAGAGCGAAGTGCTCTGTTCAGATTCCGGACCGTCGATAGCCAATTCGTATCCTGCGGCGCTCTCAACGCCGAGGAAATTCCACTTGGCCAATCCGTTTTGGAGTACCGGGTAGCCGCTTTCCTGACCATTGACTGCAGGATCGGCGTACGGTTCAACCGCCCGCGTCTGGGCGTAGTTATCAGAAGGAAGGGATTCAAAGGACATGTCAGAACCGGTAGCTACGGCGATCGACACGTCATACGTGGCACCGGACTTCTGCACATTACCGTCACTATCCAGTGACACGTCGTAGCGCAAGCCGATAATGCCTGTGGCCTTCGTCGTTCCATCAGCCAGTTCGGCTTCCTTCACGTAATCGTCATTCCACTCAGCATTGAAGTAGTCGACGGGACGTAATTGTGTCCCCATTTCCGCCGTCGGGCTGACATAGAGAGTGACAACGTTGGAACCATCGTGCGAGATTTTCACTCGATAGTACTCATCGAGCACATCGCCGTCCTCGTCTGTATCCTGGCCGTTCCAGGCAATGGCGGGGAACCACGGCGGATTGCCCAGCGTAACCAGACTGTCTTCGGATGCTGATATGTCGTAGTTCGTCACGTCGATCGTGATGCGAAGCCGATCGTTCTTCTGAAAGCCGTTCTGATCGGCACCCTGATTATCCAGCGCCGTATTGACTTCGCTTTCGGTCAATTGCGTCTGATCGCCGCTGTTTTCGGGTATCTCAAAGAAGTTACCATCGTTCACTCCTTTGCGACTCATCTCCCAAGTGTACGCAATGCTGTTGTTACTATCCGAAGTATTAAAACCGTGATCATCACCCTGATCCTGATTGTCGGCGTCCGAGATGCTGTAGCTGAGGTCTATGGCCTGCAACGGGTTGTCCTCGTCCGTCGGTTTTGCCAGCGATGCATCCGAGTTGGTGGCTGCCAGATCAGGCCGCGATATCTGGGGTGTGCTGTTGACGTCGTTTACAGTGATATCCCACGTCTTCCTGTTGGTTACGCTCGCTCCATCGGTACCGATCACTCTGATCCGGAAACTTTTGCTCTCATCATGGAGCTGGGTATTTACGTCGGTATCAAAGGTGAAGGAATCCTCGAGGGCACCTGATCCAGTAGACTTGGTATCGTCGTATTTAACCTGTTCGAAAGAGCCGCCGTTCACGCTCTTGTACCATTTGATGCTGTCGATGCCGTCATCCTGCGGCAGATGACCTTTGTCGGAAAACTCTGCGTCAAAGTCGAGCGAGCCACCTTCGTCCACCGTGGTGGCTGAGGCAGAGGCAGTGACTTCCGGCGGTTCATTGTCGATCAGATTCATCGTAACCGTGCCGGATGCAGTAGCTCCTTGTGAATCCTGAACCTGGTAATCAAAGGTGTATTCGTGTTCAGCAGTAGCGGTGCCTGCATCAAATTCGCAGGTGCCGTCGCTGTTAACGGTGAGTGATTCATCTCCGGATTTTTGGGTAATTCCCGATAATTTGGAGAAAGTCAAGCTATCTCCTTCGTCGACGTCGTCTGCGAGGGGGGCGATATCGAACTGTGTGGTTTGGTCGGTAACCACCAACTGCGGATCCTCGGCCGGACGATCACTCGCCGTCGGTGCATCGTTAACGCCTGTTATCGTAACTGTCACGGTGGCCGAGTCCTGGTGGTCGCTGCCGGTGCCTCCGCTGTCTTCTATGGTATAGTCAAAGGTGTCTTCAGTCGTATCCCCTTCCGCTAACGATTGGAAGTTGTCCCCGGGATCATAATCAATACTGGTGTTTGCGGGAAGGCTGGCGTTGGGGCTAACTGACCCGGTGGGGGTGTCCTCATCGGCGATGCTTACGATCTCAAGGCTGTCATCTTCCGGATCCGAATCATTGGTCAGCACGTCCACCGTTACAGGGTCTCCGTCCTCCGTAGCATCCGCTGAGTCGTTTTCAGCTGTGGGGCCGTTGTTTTGGCTAACCACATCCATTGTCATGGTGTATTCTGTATCTGAATACGTGCCCGTGCTGTCAGCAACCCTGAAGGTAAAGGTATAATTACCGGTTTGATCCGGTGCTGTATACGTAAGGTTCTCCCCCTTATAGGCCAGTGACAGGTAATCGATCGGCAACGGGTCTCCATTCTTTATAAGCTCACCTTCGGATTCCGCGGAGTCGGGGTAACTGGTAATCAGTACTCCGCCAAGTTCCTCACCGTCACTGCCGGACTGATAACCGGTATCGCTTACAGTGAATTGGTGGGTGTCGCCTGTAAAAAGCTGAATCGTGTTGTCCGCGCCACTGGGGCGGGCCGTCGGTCCTTGGCCGTTATAGGTTATCGTTAGCGGCGCCTCGCCTTCACTGAGAGTCAAGGAATTCGTGGCGGTCATGTCGGCATTGTATACATCTCCCCCTGTCAGGCTATCCTGAAGTGTGAGGGTTTCCCCATCCGGCAATTCGGGCTTTGTCCAACGGATCGTAACGGGTCCGTCTGCCTCCCCGAAATTATAAAATGTAACGGTCCAAGTAGCGCTCGATCCGTTCTGTTTCATACGGGTAAAAAAACCACCTGAGTCGGTATCGTTAGGATCTAAACGCGTATCAAACCCCTGTGAGGGCGGTGGACCATCTTCTACATATTTCGAATCATTCGTATCTACAGATCGGACTAATCCAAAGGCGAGCCTATTGCCAATCGGGTCCCCATTCGTATCGGTAAACCTCAAATCATTAATCACAAAGCCTGTAGCAAATGAATTTACACTAAGCAGGACGACGGCGGTGGCAATTACGAACATCAGTTTGTTTTTTACGTTTTCAAACATAGGCCCCTCTCCTTACTTTTTGTGGATTGCCGGACGATATTACCGCTCATTTATTATACTCTATCACCCTGTTAAGTTTATGCTACCCTGGGTTCAACATGAATTTATGTGTTCAGGTTTATTTCGCTTAGGGGTTCAGCTCTCTCCGTTACATCTAGATAGGTGATATATAGTCACATGCGCGTATTGTCAAGTATTGTGCCCCGGAAGCGTTCGACCAATTTTTTAACGTATAATTAAAATTCCCCGTCCTTTGACGGAGCCTATGGATTGGCTCCGCCGATCCCGTGGGGATTGACTCCGTCGATCCCGTGGGGATTGACTCCGCCGATCCCGTGGGGATTGACTCCGTCGATCCCGTGGGGATTGACTCCGCCGATCCTGAAAGGATTGTCTGTGCCGATCCCGAATGGGTTGATGACTAACCCACGGGGTACAAGCGTCTATCTTGGAGTTTTCCCTTTGTCGCGAACGTTGTCGCGCACCATAATCGAATCGAACTTGGTTAGTAACACCGCCGAAGACAGAGGCCGACCTACTGGATCGGCAGTGACCGAAGGGAACGGCAACGTTCGCGACAAGGTTGGGCTCTTCATACCGCTTAAAACTCCAGTCCAGGGCTATCTTATCGGACATCAGCAAGCCCCCCTTACAAGGGGCTATATCAATGCTACGCCCTATAGGCTTGATTTTTACTGATGTGTATGACCAGAACAACCTGTCTGAATGCCTTGAATTTTTCGATTTCAAAAGCTCACTGCCGGGTGTATCTCCGAAACCATAGAACAAACTTCCTGGAGAAGAAAATACAACGCCAACCTCAACAACATGGATTTACATGCGGCCGAGTGAGAACGGTTGGAACAGGGCTTCAGCGCTCCAAAAACAGAACGCTATGATCCCCGTTTAGGGTTTCAGTTACGAAAGAGCGGTGGCGCTTGCTGGGAGGTGAGGCTTGATCGTTTATAGTATTCTGCCTCGACGAATGCAAAAGTAACTCTGATTTGAGAAAAAGGAAATTGTACAAATGGAAAAAGCGGACATCGGCGTCATCGGTCTAGCGGTGATGGGGGAAAATCTGATCCTGAACATGGAGGACAACGGTTTTAGAGTGGCCTGCTTCAACCGTACAGTTTCGAAAGTGGACGATTTTATAGAAGGTCGGGCTAAAGGTAAGAACATTGTCGGTTGTCATTCAATCGAAGAGTTCGTCGGCGAACTGGCGAAGCCGCGTAAAATTATGCTCATGGTTAAAGCTGGTTCGGCTGTGGATGCGTTCATCGATAAATTGCTGCCGCATCTGGAAGAAGGCGACATTATTATAGACGGTGGAAATTCACATTACCCTGATACGGTCCGGCGTACGGCGTACGTTGAAAAACAGGGCAAGCGTTACATAGGGACCGGCATTTCCGGCGGGGAAGAGGGAGCGTTGCACGGGCCCTCGATGATGCCCGGCGGGACAGCCGAAGCATGGGAACATGTGAAGCCGATATTTCAGGCCATCTGTGCCAGGACCCCGGAAGGAGAGCCTTGTTGCGACTGGGTGGGCGAAGATGGCGCCGGCCATTTTGTGAAAATGACGCATAATGGTATTGAATATGGTGATATGCAGATGATTTGCGAATGTTATCAGATTATGAAAGACGGACTCGGCATGTCCAATGAGGAGATGCACGAAGTGTTTTCGGAATGGAATCGAGGCGAGTTAGACTCGTATTTAATTGCCATTACCCGTGATATACTGGCTTTTAAGGATGAGGATGGGAGATACGTGGTGGATCAGATCCTGGATAGCGCAGGGCAGAAAGGGACCGGGAAGTGGACGGCGATTGAATCGCTCCAGCTCGGCCAACCGTTGACGTTGATTGGTGAAGCGGTTTATGCTCGATTTCTGTCAGCCCTCGTAGAGACCCGCGAAAACGCATCGAAGGTGCTGTCGGGGCCATCGTCACAGTTTGACGGGGACAAGGCGGGGTTCCTTGAGGATTTGCGTCAGGCGCTTTACGCATCGAAGATTGTCAGTTATGCTCAGGGATATCAGTTGCTGCGGGCGGCGGCCTGCGAACATAACTGGCAGCTCAACTATGGCGGAATTGCGCTGATGTGGCGCGGCGGCTGTATCATCCGCTCAGTGTTTCTAGGCAAAATCAAAGAGGCCTTTGAGCGGAATCCGGAGCTGGAGAACCTCTTGCTCGATCCGTTTTTTAAGGAAGCTGTAGAGAATGCCCAAAGCGCTTGGCGTCGGGTGGTGGCCAAAGCGGTTGAGATGGGGATTCCAGTGCCTGCGATGAGCTCAGCCCTTGCATTTTACGACGGTTTCCGTCACCAGCGCTTGCCTCAGAATCTTCTGCAGGCACAGCGTGACTACTTTGGCGCTCACACCTACGAGCGCGTGGATAGGGCTCGAGGCGAGTTCTTCCATACCGATTGGATCGGCAGCGGCAGTGGGACGTCCGCATCTACGTATAACGCGTGAGAAGGGCTGGCTTCAGAGCCACATAAACATCAGGATAACGGCACCCAGTGCGAGGCGGTAGCCTGCAAACGGCCACATTCCGATACGATGGACGAGTTTGAGAAGGTAATAGATGGATGCGTAAGCCGTCAATCCCGCTGCCAGGGCGCCGAATGCCAAAGCATACCAGTTGACGCTCGCGGATGCTCCGAGGGAACCGACGAATTGCTGTCCGCCCGCCAATACGATCACGGGGATTGACAACAGGAAAGAAAAGCGCGCTGCACCGGTTCCGGTCAGCCCCAGGATCAGGGCCATTGTGATGGTTATGCCCGACCGGGAAGTTCCGGGGATAAGTGCCAATGCCTGGGCGGTACCGATGAGTACCGCCCCCGTCATACTCAATGCGTATTCACTGTACTGACGCTTGCCTTTGGTGTATGCGATCCCCAGGAGGAGGCCGAACAGGACTGTTGTGGTAAAGATGACGCCGAGTTCATGTCGTATTGTGTTCTGCACGAAGTCGTGGAAGAACAGCCCCGCCAATGCGGCCGGTATAGTCCCCGCTGCTACCTGCCATGCCAGGCGCGTATCCCCGGTAGTCTCCGCCGAGGTGAATGTTTTCAGCCAATCGCGGCTCATACGTCCAATCTCATGTCGGAAGTAGAACAGTACGGCGGCAAGTGTACCGACATGGAGAGCCACATCGAACATCATCTGGTTCGTACCGTCCGTCAGCTGGTCCGCCCAGGGTGTAAGTTGGCGAACCAGAATCAGGTGGCCGGAGCTGGAGATGGGCAGGAATTCGGTGACTCCCTGAAGTAGGGCAAGGACAATGACCTGCAGGATCGTCATGGTAAATCAGAGGTAGGGAACGTAGAGATTGTATTTTTTGGCTAAAGCCCTTATGCGCTCGTTGATCCCTTTCTTTTCGGGGTTGAGCGTACGTTGGGAGATTAAATGAAATACCTTCTGAGAGGCCCAGTCCAGCTGGAGATTGGCTTCGGCCTCCGGCGTTTGGCTCGTACTGCCTTTGTACACCAGTTCGCTGAGTTTATTTGTTGCGTCTCTGCCCGTTAGTCGGATGGCGATATTCTCGGTGTCGGCGTTGAAACGGCCGTAAATCGAGAGGACTTCATTTCTGAAAAGGTGCGGCAGTTTTTTCGGGTAGACCGTGCCTTCAACGTGTCCAGTGAGTTGGAAGTTGAGGTTCTGCACGATCAGTTCGGAGTGCTGTTTCATGAACGTAACAAGCTCTTCTCGGAAGTTTTTGATCTCCTCTGCATGGAGGGCTGTGCCCCGGTTGCTGTACGCAAGGAAATCCAGCAGAAAGCGGTTCACTTCATCCCCCGTGCTGAAGGAGTATATGGCCGCATTGGCCTCATTCAACTTCACGATCTGGCGAATGAGTTCGTCATTTTCCCGTTTGTCTTTCACTGTGGATTCTCCATCAGTCATCAGGAAGACGATCACCGGCCGGCTCTTCGTAGAGCGCGAGTCTTTAATGCAGGGGGCAAGTCCCCCGTAGACGTCAGTCAAGCCGCCGCGCGATAATCTGTCCAGATACTTTTCCCCTTGCTGCAGGTTACTTTCGTTGACAGGCTGATAGTTTTGGAAGAGTTTGTTCGGGCGGACTTTAAAGGAGACGATATTGAATTTGTCATCGGGATGCAGTTGCTGGAGCGCGCGCCGGGTAGCTAATTTAAAGTGCTTGAACTTTTTGGGGGATACGCTTGTGGAGCTGTCGATGAGGAAGAGGATGTTTTTGGGAATTGCCCTCAGGAGGTTGCTTTTAGGGTTCGGCGCAACGTCGATGCGGAAGGTCCCCCCTCCGTCTCGTTCTTTGGAGGTCACGAGGGAAACGTTGAGCAGGTTGCGCATCTGCTGGATTTCTTTCCGGGTGCGGCGTTCCTGTTGGCCCGCGCTGCTTGAAGACACGGATGGAGCGGTACTTTCCATAGGTGCAAAGTCCATCTGCTTCTCTTCTGTTCTTTCCCCATTGAGCTTTAACGGTCCCGGTCCTTCTCCGACCTGCATATCGCCTGCTTCGGGCAGACTCATTTTCATACTGGCCTGATATTTACCGCCCTGAGCGGATTGTAGCGGCCCCGATTCGACCAGGCTTGGAATATTTTTATCTGAGGTGACCTGGGTCCGTTCTTTTTCTTCTATATTCCAACGGGAGGCACTGTTTTTCCTTGCGACTTCTGATAAATTTTCGCTGTCAATGCTGACGATCTCAGGCCGAGGCGCCGAAGCTTCGCGGGGCTCGCTCTCGGTGCCCGGTTTGTTCGGTTGGTTTTCGCTGCTGCCGGGATCCTTCAGTTCCAGTTCGGGATCAGGGTCTTCAATAAGGTTTTCTTCTTTGAAAATGTCTTTCAGTTTCTTCTGGGCGACTTCTTCGGCCAGCTTATCCGTTGTTTCAGAGGTATCGTTGGATCTGGTACGGCTTCTTTGCATACGGTCTCTTACATCCACGGTCTTTAACTGGAGAGGTCGGTCGTCTTTTTCTGTTTCTTCTTCTTTATCTATTCGGAGCACGTTGAAGTCCACGCGGTTGGCGGCACCGACAACGGCGACGTGCAACGCGACTGACAGCAATCCTGCGATGAGAGCGTATGTGGTTGTAATTTTTCTGCTCATAGTTACCTCTAAGCAATTCCTGTTTCAACTCATTCTACACAACATATATTTTAGCACGTTTATGTTTTCAGGAAACTGCAATTGGAGATTAGATATGGCCTCTGCTTCATAAAAAGCTCCTTTTATATTCGACGAGAGTGGGAGGTCACAGGTTCCGAGGTGGTTTTTGATAAAGCAGAAAAATATTGAAAGAGGATCTTTTGGCAAACGCTGGTGAAGTGAGCAAAGAGGATCGTCTGACGCGTCTTCTGCGATCTGCAGCACTCGTTGCTGCGGGCATATTTCTCAGCCGCATGCTGGGGCTGGGGCGGGATATTGTATTTGCGTCCGTATGGGGTACCACCCCGGCGATGGCGGCTTATATCATCGCTTTCACCGCGCCGAACCTGCTTCGTTCTTTTTTCGCCGAAGGAGCATTTTCGGCAGGATTTGTGCCGGTGTTCACTGAGCTTATTCAAAAACTGGGACTTACGGCGGCCTGGTCCCGAGCCACGCGTGTACTTTCTGTCCTTTTGATTGCCGTGGGGGGTGCGGCTGTGATCATTGGGTTGATTGCTTTTTTTATGTCGGCTTTTGTTGTTTCCGGTGGGCTGGCTGGACTGACGTTTGAACTGATTTACCGCATGATTCCATATGCCGTATTTATTTGTCTCTCCGGAGGGTTGACATGTGCTTTGACGAGCTTCAGCCGTTTTTCGGTGCCTGGCTTCAGTCCGGTCATTCTGAATATCACATTGATCGTTACTGCGCTTTTTATCTCGCCAATGTGGGGGGATTCTCCGGAAGAGCGTATACGCTGTCTAACATTCGGCGTGCTTCTTGCCGGAAGTCTTCAGTTGGGCGTTCACCTCGTGGCTTGTGCTGTAAACGGACTTCGTCTTCGGTTCCGCCCTTCGTTCCGTGCCGAAGAGGTACGGCGTGTGGGTACGCTCATGCTGCCGGCGTTGTTCGGGGCGGCAGCTATGCAGCTGAATGTAGCCGCTGACAGGCTTCTGGCGGGAGCACTGGGAAGTGTGGCTACAACAAGCCTCTATTACAGTCAGAGATTGGCCTATTTCCCCGTGGGGATGTTCGGTGTCGCCTTGACAATGGTATGTCTTCCGGCATTGTCACGGGCGTATACGCGGGACGATCCGTCAGCAATGAAAAGTACTCAGGCATTCGGGTTACGGCAGGCACTGTTTATGAGTGTTCCCGTCGCGGCGTTCCTGGCCGTGTTACAGGTTCCGCTGGTTAAACTGCTTTTCGAACACGGGATTTTTTCTGAAACGGGAACAGCGCAGACATGCTGGGCGCTTTCTTTCTTCCTGCCGGGCATACCCGCCTTTGTATGCGCGAAGGTGGCGAGAGCTCCTTACCACGCGCGGCAAAACACAAAAACGCCTGTAAAAATTACTTCCGCGTGTCTAATGCTCAACATTGTC
>CAJXKU010000125.1 GCA_913055945.1 uncultured Lentisphaerota bacterium
TGGCCACTATGTTTATTGATGATTCAACATATAAACGCAACGGTAAGACATACCGGCGGGTTCTGATGCGCACCTCCTACCGCGTTGGTGAGAAGGTGAAGCACAAGACGGTGGGGAATCTGTCTGACTGCAGCGAGGAGGAAATCCAGGCAATCAAGCTGGCACTGAAGCACAAAGATCGTTTGAATGCGGTTGAGGATATACCGAATGCTACGGAAACACGTCAAGGTAAGTCCGTAGGTGCTTTATGCCTGCTTCATCAGCTGGCCCAGCGTCTTGGCATTGTGCAGGCCCTCGGCAAATCCCGTCATGCCAAACTTGTGCTTTGGATGGTTTACGCCACGGCGATTGAACAGGGCTCACGGCTGTCTGCGACCAGACTGGCACAGAACCACGCCGTATGCGATATTCTGAATCTGAATTCGTTCACCGAGGACGACCTGTACGAAGCAATGGACTGGCTGGACGAGCATCAGAACGGGATTGAGCAATCTCTGTTCGCCCAGCGGTACGGAGAACAAAAGCCGCCCTTGTATCTGTATGATGTGACCAGCAGCTATCTGGAAGGCACCGAAAACGAATTGGCTGAATTCGGCTACAACCGGGACGGTAAAAAGGGCAAAATGCAGATCGTAATCGGGCTTCTGACCGACGAAAACGGCCGCCCTGTTTCGGTGGAGGTTTTCCCCGGCAACACAAGTGACCTTAGTACGTTCAGTCAGCAGGTGGAAAAAGTCCGACAGCGCTTCGGAGGTCGCGACGTAGTATTCGTCGGTGACCGCGGCATGATCAAGGGGCCGCAGATCGCCGAACTGCCCGAGGACTGCCATTACATAACTGCCATCTCGAAAGCGCAAATCCAGACGTTGCTGAATAAAGGCGCACTGCAAATGGAGTTGTTCGATGAAACTGTATGTGAAACCTTCTCAGAAGGCGTGCGCTATATACTGCGTCGTAATCCGGAGCGGGCGCATGAAATGGAACAAACGCGTCACAGCAAAAAAGTGCGCCTGCAGGCTCTGGTGGATAAGGAGAATCAGTATCTGAAGGAGCATCCGAAAGCACGCGTACAGACCGCCGAAAAGCATATTTGCGCATTGGCTGACAAACTGATGATTAACTCGTGGGTCCGTATCCGTTGCGAGGATAGACATTTCAGAGTTGAAGTTGACGAAGAGGCTTTAGCAGAAGAAGCAAAGCTGGACGGCTGCTACGTGATCAGGACAGATCTGGAATACGAGCAGGCTGATACACAGACAGTCCACGATCGCTACAAAGACCTCTCTGAGGTGGAATGGGCTTTCCGGACCATGAAAACAAGCCTGCTGGAGTTGAGGGCAATCTTCGTACAAAAGGCCAACCGTACCCGGGCACATGTGTTCATCATTATGCTGGCCTATCTTCTCACCTACGAACTGCGCCGTTTGTGGCAGGATGTAGAAATGACCATAGAAGAAGGTTTACGGGAACTGTCCACGCTATGTGCGACCGAAGTCCAGATCGGCAATACTTCTGTCCAGAGTATCCCCAAGCCCCGAGAATCGGTCCAGCAACTCCTCCGCAAAGCTAAGGTTACTTTACCGGAGGCTATCCCCTGCAAAGGAGCAACTGTAGTCACGCGTAAAAAGCTCGTTTCAGAACGACAACAAATTTAAATACAAACATTTATGATCCGTTATATAACGCATCTTCTCTGGAAGATGCGTTGACGGTAAATACTGGCTCCACGCAGTGGTCTCATACGAGTAAGCCGAAGGCTTTTTCGGTGATCAGTATACTTATGCGAAGAATTTTGGGCGTGCGGCGCCCCATCCTGATCGCCACTTTGGTAGACCGCAGAAACCCGGTCCGGCCTTTCGCATCGCAAAAAAAATCGCCGCACCCCACATAACTCACTTCGGATGACAACCTGAACGCATTATTCGGTTGACGTTTTGGTCTTTTCTATCTCAGCGTTCTCTTTACCTATTGCGTCTTTCGGTGTAGTTGTGCCTTTGAACCGCATTCTCAGTTCTTCGACAAGCGAATACAGCACCGGCACCATAAAGAATGACAAAAGCACCACGAACATGCCGCCGAATGTCGGGATGGCCATAGGGACCATCACATCCGATCCACGACCCGTTGAGGTGAGCACCGGCAGCAGCGCCAACACCGTTGTTGCAGCGGTCATCAGGCAGGGTCGTATCGGTCGTACAGCCCCTTCCAGTGCGGCATTGCGCACGTCGGCCGTGGTGTATTTTTCTCCGCTTTGAAAACGCCGTCTCATATAGGTGGCCATGACGACACTGTTATCTGCTGCGACGCCGAACATCGCAAGAAAGCCTACCCATATCGCTGTACTCATGTTGACTTCGTGGATCTGAAACAGCTTTCGGATGTTGCGGCCGAAAATTTCGACATCAAAAAACCAGGGTTGAGCGTAGAGCCAAATCAGAATAAATCCGCCTGCTGCCGCTAGGAAAATAGAACTGAAAACAACCAATGTTGTGGGTACTGATTTGAACTGTAAGTACAGGATCAGGAAAATGATAAACAAGGCGATCGGCACAACCACCGCCAAAGTTTTCCGAGCGCGGATCTGGTTCTTATAACTACCTGCGAATTCATAATTCACGCCGGACGGCATGGTGAATTCTCCCTCAGCGCGTTTCTGTTTCAGATAGCGTTGCGCTTCCTGCACTACGTCCACTTCGGCCCGTTCCGCTTTCTTGTCAAAAACTACGTACCCTACCAACCTGGTGTCCTCACTTTTGATCGCCATGGGGCCGGGGGTATAACTGATCTCTGCCAACTGCTTCAGTGGGACTTGGGCACCGCCCGGCGCGGGAACCAGGACGTTGCCCAGCGTTTCAATCCGGTCGCGCAATTCACGCTTGTAGCGGACGCGGACGTTGTAGCGTTCACGGCCCTCGACAGTGCGGGTGATACGTTTGCCCCCGATGGCGACCTCGATGACATTCTGAACTTTCTTAATACTCATGCCGTAGCGGGCAATCGCGTTACGGTCTATGTCGATTTCGATATAGGGCTTGCCGATGATCCTGTCGGCAACAACCGAGGCGGGCTCGACACCTGGAACCTGCTTGAGGTATTTTTCCACCTGCTGAGTAACTTCTTCTATGGATTTCAGATCGGGGCCTTTGACTTTTACGCCCATCGGTGCACGCATACCACTCTGCAGCATCACGACTCTCGCCTTGATCGGCATGAGTTTAGGCGCCACGGTTGTGCCGGGCAGTTTTTTCGCCACCCTCACGATTTCGTCCCAGATATCGTCCGAAGTCCGGATGTGATCCCGCCACTGCCGGAAGGGGCGTCCGTCAGGATCCCTGATGAGGTCACCGTTTGTATCTCTGACGAATTTGCCTTCTTCTTTGTTGTATCGGAAATTAATCCGACGTCCATTTTCATCCGTGATGTATTCCGATTTGTAGTTGATAATCGTTTCGATCATTGAGATCGGAGCAGGGTCCAGGGGTGAATCGACGCGGCCTATTTTGCCGACCGCTTGATTGACCTCCGGGATGGCGTAGATGGATTTATCGAGCTTTTGCAGGACGTCCAAAGCTTCCCCGATAGAAGCATGCGGCATGGTAACCGGCATGTACAGAAACGACCCTTCATCCAGCGGCGGCATGAATTCCTTTTCGAAACCGGGAAAAGTTTTCTCCGCTGTTTTCCACAAGGCGTTTTCGGTTATTTTTTCCCTGTCACCCCCCATTCTTTCCGCTGAAGCAGGTACAAATCCGAAAATCTGCGGTATTCCCTGCCAAGCGGTAACACCGACGAGCAACAGGACGAAGGGGATACTGAGAAACGCAAGTTTATGATCGAGGCTCCACCGCAGCACCGGCCGGAAGGCGAGTTTAAACAGGTGAAAAAGAGCCATAAATCCGCCTACAAGCATGACGACAAACGCGAGATTCTTCACGCCCCCTTTTTCCGGCCCAAGGGGCTGCCAGAAATGACTGAGCAATATTACGCCTGCAAGAAGGGCGGCACCATTGATCAGCCAAGGTCCAAAACGGTCGACAGTTTCCGGTAAATAATGCGCCGCCATTAAGGAGAATCCGCCTGCGGCGACCAACAGGCCCACCCACCAGGGCAGCAGAAAACCCGCGGCACCGCTGATAATGAGGATGGCTACGACGTTCATGATCGAAGACTTATGCCACATGGTCTTTTTCAGGAGGTTGTTCAGCCGTTGCGGTTTCAGCTTACCGGTAAACAACCATAGTGCGATCGGCGGTATGAAAGCGAAGGCCACAAAGAGTGAAGCCACCATGGCAAATGTTTTGGTGAAGGCTACCGGTCCGAAGAGTTTGCCTTCGGCACCGGTCATGGTGAATACGGGGAGAAAACTGACAACGGTTGTGGATACGGCGGTCAGTACCGCTGTTCCGATTTCGCTGGTGGCGCCGTACACGACATCCAATGTGGTGTACTCCTGGGAGCGGGGCCTGCGCAGATGTGTGAGAATATTCTCGCAAATAAAGATACCCACGGCTACCATGGTGCCGATGCTGATCGCAATGCCGGAAAGGGAAACAATATTTGCCGGCACGCCCCACAGCTTCATAATACCGAAGGTCATAAGCACGGCCAGCGGAAGAGTCGCACTGATAAGAAGTGAGCTTCTGAGATGGAATACCATGCCGATGACCACGATAATCGTGACGAGAATCTGGAGGACAATAGCGTCGTTCAGTGTGCCGAGTGTCTCTTGAATAAGCTCGCTGCGGTCGTAGAAAGGAACGATGTGAACCTGACTGAGCGTCACCCACTCAGGCCATTGTTTTTGGGGCGTGCCACGGAGCCATGCCTTCCATCCGTCCTGGTTCAGTTCGTCCGGGTTGTCCGATGTAAACGCAGAGAACCCCTTTTCGGAAGCAAAAGAAGTTACGGTGTCCCGCGTAACGATATCCCAGTCGATCACTGCTTTGGAAGGGAGTCCGGGTTCGATCCGGTCAATTTTCGCTTTGAGATTTTTGATGGCCTCCAGCGGATTGAAACCGTAGCGAACCACTGCGACGGCGCCGACAGCTTCCGCGCCCGCTTTGTCCAGGGCAGCGCGGCGTCCCGCGGGGCCCTTCGAAATATGCGCAACGTCCTTCACATATATTGGCACGTTATCCCGTGTCTTGACAACCGTGTTACGGATGTCTTCTTCGTTTTCGATAAAACCCAGACCTCGTATCATATACTCGGTCCGGTTGACTTCGATGGTGCGGGCGCCTACGTCAACATTGGAAGATTTTACGGCTTTGAATATTTCCTCCAATGTGACGCGATGCGCCCGCATGGCATCGGGATCCACGTCGATCTGATACTCTTTCTGGAATCCGCCCACGGATGCAATCTCACTGACCCCTTTTACGGCTGTCAATTCGTAGCGAACATACCAGTCCTGTATCGTACGCAACTCCTGCGGATCCCATCCGCCTGTAGGCTCTCCGTCAGGCCCGCGCCCTTCCAATGTATACCAGTAAATCTGCCCCAAAGCTGTGGCGTCGGGTCCCAAAGCAGGTTGAACTCCATCGGGCAGGGTTCCTGCGGAAAGACTGTTGAGTTTCGTCAGAACCCGACTGCGTGACCAATAGAAATCAACGTCCTCCTCAAAAATGATGTAGATAGAGGAAAAACCGAACATCGATTTGCTTCGAACTGTTTTTACCCCGGGAACCCCTAACAAAGAAACCGTTAAGGGGTATGTGATCTGATCCTCCACATCCTGTGGAGAGCGGCCCGGCCACTTGGTAAACACGATCTGTTGATTCGGTCCGATGTCAGGAATGGCATCCACGGCGACAGGTTCGCGAGGCAGTCCGCCGGTATCCCAGTCAAAGGGTGCGACGACCAAACCGCCGGCAAGGATAACAATAAGGAAAAGACCGACGATCAGTTTGTTCTGCAGGCAGAAACGAATGAATCGGTCT
Organism: uncultured Lentisphaerota bacterium; assembly: GCA_913055945.1. Taxonomy (GTDB): domain Bacteria; phylum Verrucomicrobiota; class Lentisphaeria; order Oligosphaerales; family CAJXKU01; genus CAJXKU01. Next base: position 5,940 of record CAJXKU010000125.1, read on the forward strand.
ACAAAGGTTTCTTTTTCGGTTGTTGGCGGCGGAATTTTCTTGATCTGTGGCTCGTCCATGATTATTTGTTCTTGGTTCTTGTTATCTGTTACTCGTCATTTGTTTTTTGTAACATATTGATTATGGACGACCTTCCCGTTATTGTAAAGCCCCGACTGGCCCCTCCCCGCAGCCTCTCCAAGCCATAGGCATCTACAAGCCGGAGGCTCAGGCGATCAGCCCATAAGCGCTAACATAGCGTAAATGGTGTCCTGTCCTCTTTTTGACCCGGCCTTTCAGGCCGGCATATTCTTGGTTTTCCCCTTTAACCAGGACTGCGCGCCGCTTGTCCTGGGCTACGGTGATTAAGGCCCTTCGGGGGCCTACCGCATAGGACAATGCACCCTCCGACCTCTGATCTCCGATCTCACTCCTTCCCAAACGTTTCCTCTACACTTCCGCATTGAGGCATTTTGGCTCCCATATAGGGGTTTCGCACCTTTTTCTCCGCACCAAGCCACACCGCACCTTCATCGAACGCCATCGGGCACCAGAAGCGGTAGACCGTTTCGCCTTCGGGTACGCCAAAGCGGCGAACAACTTTAAGAACGGATTCTGAGAGGATTCGGAACTGCTCACGTTGAGCCGCGAGTTTCTCCGCATTCTGAATAGGGGTCAGCGGCTTTTTAAGCTTACGGCTTAACTCCATCCAGGTATGATGGGCTTCGCCTTCCACAAGCGTCATATCAACAGCTTCCAGTTTTTTGCGCATCTCCTGCGCAGCTTTGCTCGCTTGGTCTTTTTTGTCGTCCGTCAGAGCGCGTTGCAGTGCAAAGTAGGACTCAAGTACTTCGAAGAGCTGCTTCTGGAAGTCAGCGGGAATCTTCTGGAATTTTTTCTGTTCCTGTGCCGCCGTCTCTTTCTCTTTGGAAATGCTCATCATGCTGCGTTTGGCTTTGATCTGGAGCGCGCTGTCAATTTTGAAACTGCCGTGGGTAACAACGCGTTCACCCTCTTTCAGCCCCGATTCGACAAGATAGAAATCGCCCGCGTGAGGCCCAAGTTCGACCACTCTTCCCTCATACGTCGGATTTTTTGTATCCGGCACTGCTACATAGACAACGGCGCGTTTGCCGGTGAGAAGAGGCGCTGTCTCCGGTATCACGAGCGGTTTCTCACTTTCTCTCTCAGTCGATACGTAGCCCTGAGACTCCGTTGTGACTAAATCCATACCGCAGATGTCGCATGCACCGGCATGATCTTTGAGTACCCCAGGGTGCATGGGACAAATCCACTTGTCTTCAAGTGCCGGCTCCATGACAAGTCCACCGGCGGCTGTTTTTGCTTTTACCTCAGCGTGCACGAACATGCCGGGTTTCAGAAGCCGGTCCGGATTCTCAGCGTTCACACGAACTTTCACCGTTCTGGTTTTCTCGGTCAGGAAAGGCTCAATAAAGGAGATACGCCCCTTAAAGGTCCGTCCGGGATAGGCTTCAACTTCGAACTCTACCGGTTGCCCGTACTTCAGCCATTGCAGATCCGATTCATAAGCGTCAAGCATGATCCAGACGCGGGACAGATCTGCGACTTTGTAGATATCCGTGCCGGTTTTGACATAATCGCCTTCGTTGGCATTCTTTTCTATGACAATGCCGTTGCGGGGAGCGTTGATTGTGATATGATCCGAGGGTTTATCGCGCTTTTCGATCTCTCGGATCTGTTTGTTACTCAATCCCCACAGACGAAGTTTTTCGCGGACAGCTTTCACTGTAGCCCGTGCGGTTTCCAGCATCGTCTCACTAGAGCTGTCTTTAAGATCCTGCACTGTATCAATCGCCTGCAGCAGTTCTTTCTCGGCGGTCCTCACCTCCGGGCTGTACATGTAGACCATGTGGTCACCTTTGTTCACCGTTGCACCGGTAAAATCCACGTAGAGCTTATCAAGTCTTCCCGGCACCCAGGCACTGATGGTGCTGACGCGCTGTTCATCGTACTGGACTTTACCCGCCATACGAATATCTTTTGTGACGTAACGCCGTTGTACGGCGCTGGTCTCGATCTCCGCGAGTTCACGCCCCGCGGGTGACATACGTAAGACGGGCGCCTCGCTTGAACCGCCGCCACCTTCGCTCGCCGGCACCAGCTCCATGCCGCAGATCGGGCAATCACCGGGGTCGGAGAGACGGATCTGCGGATGCATGGGGCATGTCCAGATCTGCTCTTTCTCTCCTTCTCCCGCATCATCTGCTGCTTCCTTCTCATGAGCGTGCGCGGTGTCCTTTTCTTGGACATGTTCTTGCTCCGCACCTGTATCCGCGGTAGTGACCGTGTCTTCCCCAGTACGTCCGGGTTCGGATGTTCCCAAGAAATAACCGACCAAAAAAGCAACCACTAAAACTGCACCTATCAGAACGATGCCTTTCTTCCTTTTTGTCGTCATCTGCCAGGATCGATTCATCATTATGTACAACCTTCTGTTTTGTTTATGCCGATCCGTTATTTTTCCCTGGAAGGCGTTGAATCCTTGTCCTGTGCCGTTATTGTGCTCAGCGGCTGCCCCGTCAACATTTCCATCCTGGCGAGTTGTCGCTCGCGCTCTGCGCGTGCCTTTTCATAGGAAAGTTTGAACTGCAGCAAAGACCGCTCCGCATCGATCAGATTGAGGAAATCCGCTTCGCCGGATTCAAATGCCTGACGCGACACATTCAGCTCCTGCTCTGCTTTTGGAATAAGGGTGTCACGATAAAGATCGATTTTACGCTCCGCATCGCGATATTTGTACACCGCTTCAGACAGGCGGCTCTGTAAAGTCCGTTTGGTGTTCTGCCGACGTTTCACTGTCGCCTCACGCTTTTTTATTGCCGCTTCTTTATCTGCTCTGTATTTGCTCCGCCATATCGGCAGATTGATGGAAACCATAGCCATGACGGGGTCTTTCCCACTCTCGTCCACGCCGGACATGACTGCCTCTCCGGTATCTACATAATTGACCCCCACCGAGACATCCGGCCAGAACTGCTTTTCGGCAAGATCAACCGAGACGCCGGCTTTTTCAGTTAAAACTTCAAGCCGTTTTAAAGCGGGACTTCGTTCCGCCAACGCCTCATACAATTTTCCTTCCGACGGTGGTGCGGGATTTTCCGCGATTGATTCCGGCGAAGCAATGGGCGCATCTGATGGACGGTTCATCAGAGCGTTCAAGCGCGCGGCGACCGGCTGCCCTCTGTCCTGCAGCGACTGTAGTCGATCTTCAAGCTTTCCGGTTTCGACCTGGGTGCGGACCACGGGTGACATAGCGCCGCCCCCTTCGTAGCCAGTGCGGGCTACACTTTCCAACTGCTTAAGCAGGTCGATATGCTCCCTGGTAACGGCAATGGCTTGGGACAGGTAATAGTAATCGTAGTACGCATCCTGTACCTTGTAGTCAATGTGCCATTTCGCCTGTTCATACCGATGCCGGGCCGCGAGAGCGGCTTTTGCCGCCTTTTTTTCCTTCATGTCCAGTTTTCCGAACCACGGGAACTTCTGAGCAATGCCGATTTTCTGTTCCTGTGGGCCCACGCGCGTTTCCACACTCCTAAGAAACCTGCTATACGTGAGCTTTGGGTCCGGCAACGTCCCGGCCGATTCCACCTG
>CAJXKU010000126.1 GCA_913055945.1 uncultured Lentisphaerota bacterium
TTTTTCTACCCGGTAGGGTTAATTTTGTGGCTGCATCTGCTTCGTTACCATCGACTCGCGGACCGTCTGACCACTTCCGAGTGGTCAGACAGCGGCTGCACGAACGTGCAGCAACGGAGCGAAGCGCAGTGGCAACGAGCTACAGCTTCATCTCGCTGCCTTGCATATGCAACCACAAAATCAACTGCGAAATTTAGGGTTACGTGCCGAAGGAAGCATTCGGCCCCGGCGGGAAAAGCGCGGGATCAGGAATGCGCAGCATGTACCTTGCTGTTATTGGGCGATCCTCACCGCGAGCGCAGCCATATCATCTTGGGGTTCTGACAGATTCGCATGCAGCAGCGAGCGCTGATAAATGTCGTCCACGAGGTCTTGCGGAGGACTTTCCTGGTGTTCTGCCAACCAGCCGATCAGGCGTTCGCGCTGTTCCGCCGTTTCCTCCATGTCGTTAAAGAAGTCAACCAGGCCATCCGTGTAGAAAAAGATCGTGTCTCCTTCCTGAAGATGAATGATGTGTTCTTTAAATTGAGGCGCCTGGGGCTGTTCAGGGTCCAGAACACCTAATGCGCCGTCGCTTTCTCCAAGTACGGCGGGTTGTTCTCCTTGTCGGAGCAGAATGATAGGTTCTTGTGAGGCATTGACATAGGTCATGGTTTTCCGGGTGGTGTCGAAGACGGCATATACCCCGCTCGCAAAAAGCCCCGCGGGATATTCGTGATAAAGACGATGGTTTAAATAGTTGAAACATTCTTTGACGGAATCTTCGCGATCCGTGATTTCGTCAACCAGAACCTTCAACATAGCCGATAGGAGGGCAGCGCCCGTTCCATGCCCGGTAATATCGGCAAAAACAACGCCGAAACGGCCTTCCTGCTTGTCGTCAATAAAATCTATGAAATCACCGCCGATATCTCCCGAAGGAACGAATCGTAAACCGAACTCAAGTCCAGCATAGTCAGGAGCTTCCACCGGCAGAAGAGCTTGATGGATGCGCTTGGCAAGCTGCATCTCTTCGCGATTCTGGCGATTGTATTCGGCCAATTGGTCACGTACTTGTTTAAATTCTGTGATGTCTCGGGAGATGCCGAACGTGCCGATAATCTGAGCATTCCTGTCCCGTAAAGGCTCCTTCGTTGTTGATACCCAGGAGACAGCACCACTTGGCCAAGTTTCTTTTTCTTCTTTGTTTACGATCGCTTCACCACTTCGAATAATCGCCTGTTCGTCCTCATACGCCTGCCAAGCGTGTTCCTCAGTAAAGAAATCGAAATCAGTTTTCCCTACAGCCGCCTCTGTACTTGGAAGTCCGAACCGTTTCGCAAGCGCGTTACTGATCTGGATGAAAGAACCTTGGAGATCTTTAAAATAAATGTGGTCAGTAATGTTCTGCATCAAGGTTTCCAATAAATAGCGCTCTTTTTCAAGAGTCTCTTCGGCTCGCTTGCGATGGCTGATGTCTCGCCCGATGCAGGCCACACCCTGGACGTGGCCGTGCTCATCGTGCAAAGGGACCCGAGAAGAGGCAACTTCCCACAATTGTCCTTCGGGGTCATAAAACGACTCTTCACTGTTCAACAATGGTTCGCCGGTTTCCAGCACGGCGGCATCACTTTGGCTGTTCCATCTGGCCACTTCCTCAGAGAAAAAGTCATAAACTGTCTTCCCGACAACTTCGTCCAGACTGGATACGCCGAGGAGGCGTCGGTGCGCAGCATTATCCAATACGTATTTCCCTTCTCTGTTAATCACGTATTCAAAATCGGGTAGGTTATCGACAAGATTTCGCAACACATCCCGCTCTCTGGTAACGTTTTCAAGGGTATTCTCGTGGATGGACTGCTGTTCCGTTGTCGTGAGCTGGACGCATTTCTCCACATGTTCCATCGCGATACGTGCAAGTCGTTCCAAATGCTGGCGCTTGTCTTCGGAAAATTGCTGAGGGACCGTGTCCATGATGGCGATACTTCCTATCGGAACGTCTTCCCCCGTCTTCAGTGCGGCGCCCGCATAGAAACGGATGCCTGAGAGCGCGCTACTAGCGGTCATCTGAGCGGCCGGGTGATCAGAGTCATCAAGATCCTCGATAACCAGGGAATTCTGCGTATTGTCCAATACCCACTGATCAATGGAATTGCGTAAAGGTATCCGGTCTACATCGAATCCACGCCGTGCTTTGATCCACTGGTAGTCCTCGTCTACGAAGCTTACAGTCGCTTTCGAACCCCCGCCCATTCCAAGCGCCAGGCTGATCAATTCGTCCCAAAAAGCATTGCCGCCTGCGTTGGAAGCCTCGTATTGCTTGAGGAGCTCTGCCCGCTTGCGTGCGTGTTTGTCTGTCTTTTCTGTTGAATTATCCGCCATGGCGTATTTCTTCCGCCGTCAGGAAAAAATCTGTTACGTATCAAAATTCTTATATTGCTTTTTCCGGAATCACCATTCTGTAATCACTATAACTGCGCGATACGCTATTGCATGGCACGCTGCCGCTAAACCGTCCTTCTTAGCAATTCCACCCTGGGCTGAAGTAGATAGCCGTGTCCGACATTGACTTCAATATTCAACCATTCGAAATTTATTAACTGTCTCGCCGTTGGGGTGTCAGGGCGGATCCGCCGCCCGGCGGTTTGGTTCGGGAGAGAAATCCGGCCGAACAACGTGTATATTGAGGCCCGTAAGGTTGTGACAATGGCGGTTATTTTCCGCTGATCATTCAGAATTCGAGCAGATTGGTGAGTACACTGGCGTGGACAGAACAACAAGTCCAAGAAATGAAAGAAGTGCAACGGTAATTGCGACCATGCAGTATAGAGTCGTGGACCTTTCGGATATGGAGATATCCGATGATGCTTCTGAAATTCTGGTTACATATTCTATCGGGTCGTGCATTGGGGTAACGATGTTTGATCCTGTTGTGCGTGTCGGGGGTATGGTCCATTGCATGTTGCCGTCGTGCAAGCTGGATCCGGAGAAAGCAACCGAAAATCCGGCGTTGTTCGTGGATACCGCAATTCCTGAACTGTATGACCGGGTCACCCGCTGCGGTGCAGGTAAAAGTCGCCTCGTGGTCACATTGGCCGGTGCGGCCCGGATTATTCAGGGACACGGAATGTTTCGCATTGAGGAACGCAACCTGCGCGCCTGTGAAGAGTTCTTCGCGCAAAACGATATCAGTATACGTAAAAGCTGCACCGGAGGGTATGAAGGTCGCACGATATTTCTGAATATGTCGAACGGGAACTTTACAGTCCGTTGCGGCGGGAAGGATGAGGTATATGAGTTATCGGAATGACATAGAGCAGGCAATCCGGAATTTTCCGGCTTTTCCGGTCTCTACGCAGAGAATCCTTAACCTTATGAATTCCCCTTCGCTGGATTATGAGAAACTTGAAGAAGCTGTACGCTATGATCCTGGCCTGACAGCCAACATACTGCGACTGGCGAATTCCGCACTTTTCGGGGTGAAGCGACCTGTCGATTCACTTCATATGGCATTTGTCGTGCTGGGGGAGAAAAAACTTTTCGAGCTTGTTATGGCACATATTTCATTGCGTATGTTTGATGTTGAACTTCAGGGGTACCAGCATGAACGGCAGGATTTTATGCGTCATTCGGTGTGGGTGGGGATCGCTGCGGAACAGTTTGCACAAACGTTGGGCATCAAAACGGAGGAGACCTTGTTTACGGCAGGTCTCCTGCACGATATTGGAAAACTTGTTCTTGATCCGTTTCTTTTACAAGAGCCTGAAGAAATGCAGGCTTCCGACGTTGAGTCTACTTCAGAAAGCTTTGACAAACGGGAAGAACGAGTTCTCGGCATCAATCACAACGAGGCAGGTGCAATCCTTTTAGAGCATTGGAATTTACCTTCGGAGATTTATGCGGCTGTCAGGTTTCACCACGCGCCGGACTGTGCCACGGCGCATAAACAATTGATAGAGATCGTACACGTATCTGATATGCTGGCGTATGCTCAGAGTGTGGGAACTGGGGTCAAAGGCGTACATTATGATCTTTCCGAGGAAGCTTTGGTACATTTGAACCTACAGGCTGAGACAGTGGAGTATGTGGCAAGTCAGACCGTGGATGAGATGAAAGAAGTGTTGGATCTGCTTGAATAATCCGGGGGTAGGTCAGTTTAATCGGGAGTTGTCGTCAGCAGCCGTATCCTGCTCTGCGGCGAATTCGGCACTTTCCTGCGTATTAGCCCCCATAACTTTACTGAGACTGTGTCGTAGTTTATCCCGCGTAATGGGTTTTGATATAAGGTGATCGACTCCATCAGGTTTTTCGTCTGCGGCGTCCATTGTGTCGCCGAACCCGGTGAGCATGATGACAGGTTTATCAGGAGAAACTTCCTTTATTTCTGCCGCAAGTTTGTCGCCGTTCATTTCAGGCATAGCCCGGTCGACGATAATCAATTGGAAGGAACCGTTCCCGAATTTCTCCAGCGCTTCTGCACCGTCCGATGCCGTTTCGACGGTGTGTCCGTCCGTTTCGAGCATTTTTTTCAACAGTTCACGTTGGGGTTTCTCGTCTTCGGCGATCAACACTTTCAACTCTTGAGGTATATGATTTGTTTCGGGGGTTCGGACAGATTCGGCGGAATGTTGTTCTCTGGGCAAACATATACGAAAGATCGTGCCTTCACCTTCTGTGCTCTCAATTGTGAGTTTGCCGTTGTGGCGTTCAACATTACCCTGGATGCTCGCTAACCCCAGACCGGATCCTTCAGAACCTTTTGTCGTATAGAAGGGGTCGAGGCATTTTCGTTTCGTTTCTTCAGACATGCCGATGCCCTGGTCACTGACGTCCAGTATTACGTGGTTTCCATCATTACGCGTCCTGATGTGGATGATGCCGCCTTCCGGCATGGCATCCACGGCGTTGAAGATTAAGTTGGTTATAATCTCGTGGAGTTCGGCTTCATTTCCCTGCACTGTCGCACCATCGGTGAGATCGGTTTGAATGTTGATCTCCTTGCCCAGCGCTTCGGCTTCTTCCTTCCATTGAGGTTTGGTGACAGAAACCGCTTCCGAAATTACATCGTTGATATCAATGCAACTGAAGCTCTCCTGCTCCTGAGGGCGATAGAACTTACGCATAAGTCGCACTGTTTCTGCTGCGGTGCTGGCTGCCTTCTGGATATGTCCGAGGTAACGTAGAGTTTCGTCACGGTCTTCCAGCAGTTCGGGGTTTTCTATGAGCATACTTGTAAAGCCTTGGATGGGCGAAAGACTGTTATTGAAATTGTGAGCGATACCACTGGCCATGGTCGTCAGCGCCCGCTGACGTTGCTGGTCGATCAGTTGGCGATGAGTGTCGCGCAACTGATGGGCTGTTTCTTCAAGAACCTGGTTGCTTCGTTGAAGTTCTTTTTCGGTCCGTTTGCGGTCAGTGATGTCGTGAGCAATTTCAATTACTCCCGTTACATTTCCGGAATCGTCGTGTATGGGGGAGAGCCTGATCAGCCAGCAGGTCCGGGATAAAGACTGGTGATCAGGGATTTCAGGGCAGAGTTCCGCTGTATGAGACAGGCCGGTTTCCAGGACTTTGGAGAGAGGACACGACTCGCACACGTCGGTCCTCCCCCATGCTTCGTAACATCTTGAATTCTGAAGTTCGGCCAAACTTTTACCGGTGGCCTTCATGTAGGCTGCATTCGCCCACCGGATGTTGTGGTGGGCGTCATAGTGGGCGATTATTTCCACTGTATTGTCCAATATCCAGGATTCCGCGTCCCCCTTGGGATCCGCGTCCGCGTTCGTTTGGTTTGGGCGTGTTTGTGAATCCGCTTCGTGGGAAACTGCAGGGGGGTGGGATCCGTTGACAATGGCACCCAGTTTCCATAATACGCCCGAAAGGAGCAGTGACAGAACGAATATGATGCCGGCATTCGGCAGGGTAAGCATGAGTGTTTCAGTGGAGCCCTGTTGAACGACTGAGAGGGAGATAACAACCCCTATAAGACATAGCACAAAGCTGAGGGGCAACCATGTCCACTTCCGGCCGGTTCTCCGAGCAAGCCGGAAGCCCAGAAAAGCGGAATAGAAATCTGCAACAATTGCAAAGAGTGCTAGTAATAGGGGCATTCTGCCACCTTCAAAGCTGCTTACAAAGAACGAGCACAACAGCTTTTAGAAGAACAATTTTTCGGATTCTCATTCAGATTATCAGGTCCACAGCTGGTGCGGGATCAGTGTACGAGTGTCCTACGCGTGGTCCCTGCCAGCCGTGACATCTCAATTTAAATTTACACCGGCAGAGTGCCCTTGTCAAATTTCAGTCAGCTGGGAGTACACTTTGTAAGCATGTTAAGCCGTGATATCCAGAAAATCTGAACGCTTCAGTTGGTGTTCTGTAACGGAAGTACCTTACCTAAACGTTCGTTGATTATCGTTTCAACAAATCACATAAGTGCGGAAGCATAACTTACGAATTGGTGCGTAATCTGCTGGGCTGGTTTCAGGTTTCAGTGTTCAGGTTTCAGGGGGGCTGAATGTTGAACGCCGAAACCTGACACCTGAAACCGGCGGCCATTGGTAGCCAGGGTATTGTGCACCGCTTCGTAAAAGAAAAATCACGCCACATTATGGAAGCGCATCTGAAATACACTACACTAGAGGGACTGGGGGGAATGCCCTTACAGGCTTTCAGGCTGAAATATCGGTCTTCCGCAGAAGGCTGGAGTTGGAGACTACACTGATCGAGCTGAGGGCCATGGCTGCTTCTGCGATGGCGGGATGAAGCAATCCAAGCATGGCTACAGGAATCGCCACGATGTTGTAGCCGAATGCCCAGAACAAGTTCTGTTTGATTTTCCTGAAGGTGGCCTGACTGAGTTTCACGGCGCTGACCGCGGCACTGAGTTCGCCGCGGACAAGTGTGATGTCTGCACTCTCGATGGCGATATCGGTGCCGGTACCTATGGCTATGCCGACGTCCGCCTGGGTGAGCGCCGGTGCGTCGTTGATACCGTCGCCGACCATGGCGACCATGCCTACTTTCTCCTGGAGCCGCCGCACTTCTTCGGACTTCTGGTCCGGCAGTACGTTGGCCAGAACCCGATCGATGCCGACCTGTGAGGCAATGGCCTGCGCTGTCCGCTCGTTATCGCCGGTGATCATGGCCACCTCGAAACCCATGTGTTTCAGCGCCGAAATGGCCGTTACGGAATCGTCTTTGAGCGTGTCCGCAATGCCGATCACCCCGATCAGCTCACTGTCCTGCGCTATGAGAACGGCCGTCCGTCCCTGATTCTGCAGGTCCTCAATGGTTTTCTCATTGGCCGCACAGTCGATGTTCTCCTGCTCCATTAGACCACGCGTGCCGATAAGAGCGGAGGTACTGCCGAGGTTACCCCTGACGCCTTTGCCGGCGACTGCCTCGAAGCCGGAGACCTGTTCGCGCTTGATCTCTTTCGCGTCCGCAGCGTTAACAATGGCCTGGGCCAGCGGGTGCTCGGAGTTCGCCTCCAGTGAAGCGGCTACCTTCAATAGTTCCTCCTGGGTTTGGTTACCGACAGGTATCACGTCGGTCACTTCCGGCTTACCCCGGGTAATGGTGCCGGTTTTATCCAGGACTATGGTGTGGATGTCTTTCATAGCCTGGATGGCTTCACCGGAACGGATAAGGATGCCCTGCTGAGCGCCCATGCCGGTGCCGACCATGAGGGCACTGGGGGTTGCAAGACCCAGCGCACAGGGACAGGCGATGACCATCACGGCAACCGCGGCGAAGACGGCAAGCGAGAACGCTCCGATGGTTGGATCAACCCATGGCAGATAGTCGGCTGCCCAGAGAGTGACCGTTTCGAGCTGTGACTGCAGAAACAGCCAGGCACCGAAGGTTACGACTGCGAGTCCTACAATCGTGGGCACGAAATAGGCCGTCACCTTGTCGGCGAATCCCTGGATCGGCACGCGCGACCCCTGTGCCTCCTGCACCATGCGCACGACCTGCGACAGGAACGTGTCTTTGCCTACTTTTTCGGCTTTGACCTTGAGCATACCCTGCTGATTCACGGTTGCGCCGATGGCCTGATCGTCTTTGCGCTTGGTCACGGGGATCGATTCGCCGGTGGCCATGCTTTCGTCAACAGCGCTTTCACCCTCGATAACCACACCGTCGGTGGGGATCTTTTCGCCCGGACGCACCAGCATAATATCCCCCACTTGAACCTGGTCGATGGGTATATCCACTTCGTCGTCTTCGCGGATTACACGTGCGGTTTTCGCGCCGAGTTCCAACAGCTTGCGGATGGCTTCACTGGCTTTACCGCGCGCTTTGGCTTCCACGTATCTGCCGGTGAGGTGAAACGCCATGATCATGGCACCGACACCGGCGTAATTGAAGATGGCAAACCCGGCGAGACTGAACGGTCCGGTAAGGAAAGCCGCACCGCTGCCGAGCATGATCAGTACATCCATATTGGCGGCGGCGTGCTTGAGGCTCTTGGCTGCACTGACATAGGTTGCGCCGCCCGGAATAAGAAGTACAGGCAGCGCCAGGACGACCATCAGCCATTCGTAGAAGGGAATCGTTGCCAGCCCCGTCATTTCCGGAATCATCAGCAGGATAATGGGGCCGGTGATAGCCCACGCCGCAATCATGCGCCGTTTGGCCTGACGCATGTGTTTGACCGACTCATCCTCTTCTTCGCCCGTTTCCTCCTCGCTGGCTTCACTGACGCCATACCCGACGTTCTGAATTACTTGCGTGATGCCTGTCTGGGATACCGTGCCCGGCTCGTATTTCACGCGCGCCTGCGCAGCGGCGAAATTCACGTTGGCGTCCAGAACGCCGTCTGTCTGTTTCAACGCTTTGGTGATATTCTGCGCGCAGGACTGGCAGCTCATGCCGGTGACCGTCAACGTGCAGGTGTGCCCCTCTTCCTGTTTGACGTCGTACCCGGCGTCGCGAACCGCCTGCACCATGGCCTGCCGGTCCACCTTATCGAGCATGTAGCTGACGCGGGCGCTTTCAGCGGCGAAGTTGACATTCGCTTCCTGCACGCCTTCCAGTTTCTCCAGACTCTTCTGAATGGTCTGCGCGCAGCCGGCGCACTGCATACCGGAGAGGGACAGCGTGAGCGTGTCCAGGGAGCTGTTTTCTTCACGTTTTTCGCCTTCGGATGCAGCCGGCGCGCCTTGAACACTCACGTACTGTTCCGGATCAGCGTCGAATGCCTGTTTACAGTGTGAACTGCAGAAATAGTACGTAGTGTCGTTATAGGTACTTTCTGCGGCGGCATTCTCCGGCATGACCGTCATATTGCAGACCGGGTCTTCAGGCATGTGTGCTGCTCCTCATCTGTTACGATTCGGGCATTTTCCGGACAAATTTTCGAATCGTAAGCAGTTTTTTATTTCATGAATGACGTTTTTGTTTGT
>CAJXKU010000127.1 GCA_913055945.1 uncultured Lentisphaerota bacterium
GAAGGATCTATACGTATTGGAAGGCAATGTTGTGGCTCGGCACCGGAACATAGAGCTTCAGGCGGATTATGCCCGGATTCATGTAGACACGGGGGATGTGAGAGCCGAAGGCGATATAACGCTGAAACAGGGCGAAAAAATCCTTCACGGAGAAAAAGTGCAGGGCAATTTTAACACAGGAGAGTTTGAATTCGGAACTTTTAAGGGGGAAGCTCCGGGGGGCAAGGGCACCTGGTACAGCCGTGGACAGAGTGGTGAACAGGGTAAAGACGAAATTCTCACGATTCAATCGCCGAGCGTCAGTACGTGTGAATATCTAAACGACGAAGCTCGCTTTACACATTATCACCTGAAGGCAGGGAAGTTGATTGAGTATCCCGACGGCCGTTTCACGGCATACAACGTCTGGGCCATGTTGGGTCCCGTCCCGATTTTCTACACCCCTGTCTGGTATGGCAATCGCGACACAGGTCCCGTCAGCATACGTCCCGGCTGGGACTCCGACCTTGGTGCGTTTGTGTTTCTTTCAAAAGGTTGGCAGCTCACCCCTGATATCGAGACAACCATGCATGCGGATTTCTGGTCGGACGAAGGACTCGCGTTGGGGAATGAAACAATTATCACGAAACCGGATTCCCGCACAGAGTTTACAGCCTACGCGATGGACGACAGAGAACCTCACAATTTGGCCGATGAAGACTTTTACCGAGGCTTTGATTTAGAGAATAAGAGGTGGCGTTTCGGCGTCGATCATAGGCAGGAGCTCATGGATGATCTTACATTCCGGCTCTCGATCGATGCCTTGAGCGATGCGGTTATGCTCGAAGACTGGTACGAGAGCGAGTTCGATGCTTCGCCGCAAACCGAAACGAAGGCTTCACTTACCTACCGGCAGGATCGCTATACGCTGAATTTGCAACTGCGGAAAAGAATCAATGATTTTTACACGGTTATTGAAAAAATGCCCGAATTGAAGCTTGAACTACCGAGACAGGCGTTAGGCGGAACCGGCTTCTATTATCAGGGTACGAATTCAATCGCGAGGCTTGAGCGCAAGTGGCGCGAATTTGATGATCCGAGTTATCCCGGTTGGCTCGAGGATTACAACACGTGGCGTGCTGATACACTCCACATGTTTTACCGTCCTTTCCGTTTGCCAATCCTGGGCAACGTTGTCCCCCGGGCAGGGTTTCGGTTTACGTACTACGAAGACTCCAGCGAGCGGCGTATAGACCGGGGGGATCTGGGGACAATGTTCGAAGCCGATGATCCGGACAGCAGTGGACCCGGCGCAGCATCTTCAGTCAATTATGACAGCGAGGGCGGAAGCCGGCTGCGAGCTGCCGGCGAATTGGGGTTCGAGATAAGTCGAAAATTCTATCACACCGCCCCCGATGCCTATAACGAATTTTTTAATATCGACGGATATCGGCATGTGGTCCAACCCTTTCTGAATTATACCTACATCCCGGAGCCTTCCGAAAGCCGGAAACACCTTTACTTTTTTGATCGTGTCGATTGGCTTCAGGAGTATAACTTTGCGCGGGTAGGTGTGGAACAACGATGGCAGACACGAAGGGAAGATGGGATTTATACGTTTGCCTCACTGAACTCCTACGCGGATTTTCATTTCGATGAAAGCGAAGGAGACGGAGACGATTTAGGTGACTTGGGCGTTACGGGAGAATTCCACCCGAACTCAACGCTCAGTTTTGACGCATCGATGCGAGCCGGTATGGACACGCAGGAGATCAAGCAGAGCAGTTTTGCCGCTACCCTGGGCTCGCCGGACATCTTCCAGACACGCGTGCGGTATTTGTATGAACAGGAGACTACAGCGCGACCGATCCTTTCCATGGGGAGCACGTTAACGGACACACATGGATTAGGGTGGTTGACAGAAGCATTCAATGACAGAACGAATGCGGTACGAACGGGGGTAAAGTTCCCCCTCAATGAGAAAACAAAAGCCTTTGCGAACTACACATGGGACTTCGACGAAAACGAGCCGCAGTCGTATTCCTGCGGGATCACCAGAGACCTTCACTGCTGGATGGGAAGACTCACTTTCGCCTCCGATAACGAAGAAATACGAATCCTGCTTGCCATGTACCTGAAGGCGTATCCGAAGAAAGTCCGCTTGTCCCACGAAGTTGAAACCGTTGAAATAGAAGACAGCCAGGAATAATGCGCACCCGCACAGAAAGGCACCATCAACCTCGGAACAGGGAAGGGGAAGGTTCCGATACGCTATCATCTTTCCAAACGTATAAGCGTTTGTTACGTTTTGCCAGACCCCATCTCGGCAGATTGCTCATAGGTCTTTTAGCCGGTTTGATCTCCGGGGGTTCGGTCGTGGCAATCCTCCATTATTCGAAATTCGCCATAAAACCGTTCGATCCCTCCACACAGCCTCTGGAGGAAGTTCGCACCGACGATTCTCCCTCGGATGGCGTCGAAGACAAAGAAGCGCCTGAAGGGATGGAATCCATCTACAACGTGGCCCGAAGCATGAATGTTCCCGTCAAGGAAGAAGACGGTTCTTTGACGTGGCAGATGGCGCTTTTAATGATGGCAGGTGTGGCGTTGAGTGTACTGCTGAAAGGCTTTGCCACGTTCTTAAATCGTTACTACATGCGGTGGATCGGGGCAGTGGTCGTGCGCGATATCCGGAATCTTATGTTTGCCAACCTGCAGAGGCAATCGCTGAGCTATTTCAACAAAACCCAGGGGGGCAATCTAATCAGCAGGGCCACAAACGATACCCGGGTGATCGAAGGCGCCTTCCCGCGCAGTATTTCTGAATTGTCCCGTTCGCCGGTAGAAATTGTCGGAGCCGCCGCCGCTATTGTTATGCTGGCAGCGGGAAACCCGGCACTCGTTAAGCCTGTGATCATGCTGTTTATCGTTTTCCCCATATGCGTGGTGCCTATTGCTGTATTGGGTAAGCATGTGAAAGGTTTTATGAATCGTGCGCTCCAGGGAGCGGCGTCACTGGTTTCCAAGATGCAGGAAAACGTGGCGGGCATAAAAATCGTCAAAGCCTTCAATACCGAAGAACAGGAGAGCAGGCAATTCAAAGCGAAAAACCAGCGTTACTTCAAGTATTTTGTCCGATCGTTTCGGATCGGACTCTTGGTTTCGCCTGTGATGCAGATGATCGGGGTTATCCTGGGGGCTTTTTTCCTCGGATATTGCTACGCCACGGACATAGCGTTGAGCCAGATTATCCCCCTTGGCGTGGCAGGCTTTATGGCCTATGATCCCTTGCGCCGATTAGCGAAGATTAATGTGGCCGTCCAGCAGAGTTCGGCAGCTGCTAATCGTATATTCAGCGTTCTGGAAGCCGATGAAGTTCTCCCGGAGGCCACCCATCCAGTGGAATTGACATCGTTCAGGGACCGCATCACCTGTCGAAACGTCTCCTTCCGGTATAAACCGGAGGAAGACGATGTATTGAAAGATATAAATCTTGACATACCCGTAAGTTCAATCACGGCCTTCGTCGGCGAAACGGGCGCGGGTAAGAGCACTTTGGTGGATCTGCTGGGCCGTTTCTATGATCCAACGGAGGGAACAATCTGTATAGACGGAACGGACATGCGCGAGCTCAGCATTTCTTCACTGCGACGTTTTATCGGCGTAGTCACACAGGAAACGATTCTGTTCAACGATACCATTGCCAACAATATCGCTTACGGCTCTCCTCAGGCTGATAGAGAACAGGTTGTCGCTGCAGCAAAAAGTGCCAATGCCCACGAGTTTATTATGGCCCATCCGGAAGGCTACGATCGGGTGGTCGGTGACCGCGGGTCGGTACTCAGCGGCGGGCAAAGCCAACGCTTGGCTATCGCACGGGCCCTTTTAAAGAATCCGCCGATCCTTATTCTTGATGAAGCCACGAGCGCTCTTGATACAGCTACGGAGCGGCTTGTCCAGGAAGCTGTTTTAAAACTCATGAAAGACCGTACAGTGCTGGCTATTGCCCACAGACTGAGCACGGTAAAACACGCGGACCAGATATGTGTGCTGAATCAGGGTCGTATTGTAGAGAAAGGCACTCACGACGAGTTGCTGGAGGCAGATGGTTTCTACCGTCGCTTTGTCGATATGCAGTTCAGTGAACCGGAGGGGCTTGACCGTGGAACTGAAAACATGGATACAAGGGAGGAAAACACCGAATGAACGCTGAGAAACGAATGAGCAAAGATGCCTACCGTTCGAAGAACGTGGGGGAGTACGAGTCGAAAATCAGCGTAGCGGGAAAGGAATACGTCAAGGTGGAAGACCTTCGTTACGGGACAAATCCGCACCAGACCGCAGCGTTGTACAAACCTGCCGATCATGTTGCACCCATTGCTGACATTGAAGTACTGAAGAGCGGAAAAAGCGGCTTATCGCAGACCAATTACGAAGATATCTCCCTGGCCGTAAATATCTGTAAATTTTTCGAAACTCCGACGAGCGTATGCATGAAGCACGTTAACCCGAGTGGTGTGGCCGTGGGGCAAAACGGCGAACCGGCTGTCCGTGTGTACCAACGGTCGCGGGACTGCGATCCGCAGGCCGCCTTCGGCAGCGTGGTGGTATTGAACACGACGGTGGATGAAGATACCGCCCGCGAGATCATGGGATCCTTTGTAGAGGTTGTGGTAGCGCCCGAGGTGACCGATGCCGCGCTGGATATACTGCGTGACCACGAAACGTTCAGGCGCAATAAGAACATTCGGGTGTTGCGCTGTGGCGATTTTACGCGGTTGCCGCGCTTTGTCGGTGACAACACGGAAGGATTTGAGACGTTGACGCGGTTGGTGGACGGCAGCCTCATAATGGCCGATCCCCTGTTGAGCAATCTGCGCAGTGCCGATGAAATCGTGCCGGCTTCTGGCACAGACAAAGAAGGCAGGACAGTGACCGCTGAATGCCGCGCGGACGAACGTCAGAAAGCAGATCTTTTAGCGGCGTGGTACATATCCCTGAACGTGCGCTCCAACGGCGTTGTGCTCCTGAAGAACGGGGCCACGCTTGCCGTCGGCACCGGGCAACAGGATCGGGTCGGCGCCGTGGAAGAAGCGGTTCGCAAATATGAGCGGAAATATCAGGGTGAAGAAAGCATGGCCGGAGCTGTGATGGCCAGTGACGGTTTCTTTCCCTTCCCCGATGCCCTGGATACGGCGGCAGAAAAGGGAGTCAGCGCTGTTATAGCACCGGCGGGCGCTCTGCGCGATACGCAGGTGATCGAACATGCCAACCAGAAAGGCGTTGCTTTCTGCCATGCGCCGGAACGGGTCTTCTCCCATCATTGAGATTCGAAATACAGCAGCCGATGATGATCCTAAATATTTTAGGTTGATCCCAGGCTGGGGAAGTCTTTATATTACAGGAAGCAATATCTTGTCCGGTTCGTCCGGTCGGGGCGCAGATTATCAGAGGTGTTCGCCGCCGGCAGGTGGCTGCATTGCACCTGTCAATTGCGTTACAGAGGTACAGCCGTGTTCCTCCAGATACTCGTTCAGTTCCTGAACGATTTTGCGGGGAATATCCGGGCGCCGGAAGAGGGCGGTACCGATCCCGACTGCATCCGCACCGGCAAGAAGGAATTCAACGGCGTCCGCGGTACTACAGATTCCGCCCATTCCGATGATAGGGATATCTACCGCCTGAGCCGCCTCGTACACCATGCGCAAGGCAATGGGTTTAATCGCAGGACCGCTCATCCCGCCCGTAACAGATGACAGCTTTGGCCGCCAGGTTGAACTGTCGATAGCCATGGCCGGAATTGTATTGACCAGGGATATCGCGTCGGATCCCGCATCGGCAACGCTTCTGGCAAAAGCGCCGATGTCCGCCACATCCGGGCTCAATTTCGTTATCAAAGGTAGCGTAGTGCTTTCCCTCACCGCCTGTACCACGGATGCGGCCGCGTCAAGATCAGTGCCGAACTTTGCGCCACCTTCTTTGATATTGGGGCAGGAGATGTTGATTTCGAGCGCATCAATCCCTGAACCTTCCTCTTCAATGCAGGCACTGACAGCGCTGTATTCTTCCACCGATGTCCCCCAGATGTTGACGAACAGTCTTGTGGGCTGCGTCCGCAACCACGGGAGGTAGTCGGGGTCATGCAGAAATGTTTTGATACCGGGGTTCTGTAGACCGATGCTGTTCAGCATGCCGCCGAAAACCTCTGCGGTTCGGGGTTGCGGATTACCAAGCGCAGGACGGTACGAAATGCCTTTGACAGCTATTGCCCCCAGATCTTCAAAAGAAATAAGATCGGCGTACTCCTTCCCGTAACCGAATGTTCCGGAGGCTGTTATGAGGGGGGTATTTAATTTGAGGCTATCACCAAGGTCGACTGTTAAGTCAGGCATTCGAAGTTACCGTTGTTTATGTTTCTGGTGGAGCCGCTTTCGAGCCTGTTCCAGAACCTTGCGCTCGCGCGCGGTCAAGTTCTGAATCCCTTCACGCCCGATCTTATCGAGAATACGGTCGACGTTTTCAGAAGAGGTGTCCAGATCTTCGTCTTCGGGTGTACTCTCTCGCTTTTTGCCCCCTTCGTGCTTTCTGAACTGCGCACGGCGCCGCTGTTCCTGTTTTGTTAAAGAGTCCCATTTCCGCCGCAAAGGTTCCAGAATAAATGATCGATTGGGATAATATTTCCGGTAATATCGCCGCATATACAGAAAGCCGCCGATAAATCCGCCTAAATGGGCTACGTGAGCGATACCGCCTCCTTCCTGTCCAGAGATTGCCTGCTGGATGGAAAACAGCACCGTTATAACAGCAAAAACCGTAACAAAAGTTTTTAACTTCATGGGGATAGGGGGGAAGAGCAGCATAATCTGAAGATTGGGGTAAAGCATAGCGGCAGCGAGCATTACACCGAAGACCGCGCCGCTTGCCCCGACCACTGGAGTTCCTGAACTCCAATTGCATAACCACCATATCCCGCCTCCGATCAGTCCACTCACGAAATACAGGTAAAGAAAGTCATTGCCACCGATCCGTTCTTCGACTGGTTTGCCAAGCACATACAGGATCAACATGTTGATGAGGATGTGGAACATCCCGCCGTGGGCGAACATATACGTGCCGTATCGCCAGAATTCCAGCGGCACATCTTTCCCGCGCAGAGCCAAAAGTGACCCCAGCGGCCCCAGTTCACCCGGCGGACGTCCGGCAGAGCTCAGCATCTGGAAAATAAATACTACGACGTTGGCAATGATCAGAGCAGTGACTATAGAAAACGAGGAGGTGCCGGCGGCAGGCCGGCGAAATCCTCCTCTGTTCATGTAGTCGCGGTCGTTCAGCATGCGGTATCAGCTTTCGTCGAAGGGGTTGAACAGAAACGTCAGTAGACGCTCACATAATTTCCTCGAAAATCTTAATGACAGCTATCCCCAGTTGGTTAGTTTCGGAGCAGAACAAATATAATGCCGAAGGCGTTTCCTGCCAAATTCTATACTGAACCAGGCGGCGGTCTATGCTTCAATGGATGACCGGTGGGAAAATACGAGTTTAACAATTTGCGTCTCCGGATAAAAAAAGTTCGACAAAAATAGGAATCGGTTATATAGTGGTCATAAGTGTGGAGGAATAGGTTTAGTAAAGGTACCCGAGAGAAAGAGAACAAGAAAGGAGTAGAAGATGTTATTCCGAATTTGTAGTCTGTTACCGAAAAGTGTTTCCGTGGCAACCGTCGTATCTGCTATGTGTGTGGCAGGCTTGTGTACATTCACGTCGTCGGCGCAAGAAGGGCATTTTCCCCAGGAGCTCAAGTGGGCGTTCAATAGTAAGGTGAACCTGGTAGGATATACCGATGTAGAAGGAATGCGCAAAACAGAGTTTGCAAAAGCTGTTCAACAAATGAAGCAGGACGTTGATTCTGAAAATATGCCTTTTTCAATAAAAAATAAAGGCATCCAACAGGAACAATTGAAAAAACTACGGGAAAAACTGGACCTTACAAAAGAAGATTTTGCGAGCTTCGGATTTGTGATGAACCTGACGGACATTGACCTGCCGAAGGGGGGAAGTAAAGATTCCCCCGAAGAGGTGCTCAGCAACATCCTCTCGGTTATTGGGCTGACAAAAAGCATTGACCCCCGGAAGGCCGCAACGGTGTTGAAAGAACAAGCGAAAGAAGCGGAAGAGGATATTTCCGTGGAACACCGCAAATATGAAAAATTTTCCGTGCTTGTATCGCAAAAAGGTCAAGGACCTTCAGTATGGTTCGCTTTCGTGAACGACAATAAAGACATTGTGGCGGGGGAAAAGAATCGGGGGCAGACTGTCCTGGACCGTAAGCGACACGGAAAGAAGGCACAGAAGAAGCTGCCTGAAGCACTGACGAAGTCGCTGACCTCTATAACCGAAAGCAATCAGATTGGCGTAGCACTTGTGCCGACCGACAAAATGAGAAACTTATGCAGAAGTAAGGCCAGAAACAGCGATTCGAACAAAGGGCAGGGAAAACCTACTCAACTCTCGGGGGCTACCTGGAAAGCTTTAAGCAACATGAAGCATCTTACGTTCGGGAGCGAAGTTGCCGAAACTGCAGATGTCCAGTTAAATATTAAATTGGCCTCAAGGGCGGATGCAGATCAGATCGAGCAGTTTTTGAGGAATTCTGTTCTCAGCACCATCAGACTCATGGGATCCCGCCTCCTCCCGGAACCGTTGCCGTTACTGAATACGCTCGAAGCAGCAAAGCCGAATGAAGACGAGGTCGAATGCAGCTTTTCGCTCTCGGAACGTGACCTTCAGATTATGAAGAAAACCGCTGAGCAGAGGCCACAGCAATGAGGCCGCAGGGCAGGGCAGCAGCACAGGTACCTGAATGCTGGTCGCAGAGGTACAACGGCCACTTCGGAAATACGAAAACTGCGGGGGAATAACGAGTGTATATATCAGTACCCGGCCTCAACCAGCGTGGGCACCAAAAGGCATGAACAAGGTAACGTGCGGGAAACTTCATGTGGCGAATCTTACGCCTTCGCGCCTGTAAAAAAGTTGCCGGGAAAGCGCGAAGAGGCCATTAGTCTGTGTACCGGCGGAGAACGTTTTTCACAACCTCGACTTGCTGTTTGCCGTCGAGTGTGTTCCTTTCTATAAATGTCCCGTTTCGAAAGTTATTCCAGCTGCGGATGATAATACGGTTCGGCCTTTGCCGGAATGCGGCCCAGAACTGGTATTTCAGGGTGCGACCCCCTCTCCGGGGAATAACCCACTTCGCCGATTCCTCCTGCTGGACTGTACGGCGAGTGTATAACCCCGGCGCGACCACAGCTTGTGTCCCTTTATCATTCAGCTCTAAATGTTTGGCACGGGCCACCTCCAGCGACCAGTCAGG